>CACZQE010000377.1 GCA_902783205.1 uncultured Lachnospiraceae bacterium
CAGGTTAAAACGCATATGCAGGTTGGATGCGCCTTTCCCTCGTTCCATAAAATATACCTGCATTTTGTGTGTAGTAAAATCCGGGAATACTGTACCCGGTCCGCCAAAAATGCCATTCAGATATTCAGTAACCTGAGTGCTTGTCGCTTGCGGATTCCTCTTTTTGTAATTATCTTCGAAAATCCGCCGTAGTGTTTTGGTTTCGCCATTTCTACCCGTAACTATTCCTGTTGAGAAATTGACAAAACCCGTCATAGCCCTGTGAACACCGCCCAGATCCAGTACAAGTTCCCCATCGACATAGAACCAGAAGTCATCATCACCTGAAAATTCGAAAATGATATCATTTCCCCATGCGTCCTTGCCATCAGCTGTCTGTGTAAAAGAAGCAGACATTTCCATTCCGAAGAAATAATCCGCCTTTGATGTGGGGATCTCGTGAAGACCTTCTCCATAACGTGGATCATCCTCCGGAAGATCTTGAGCCAGGACGGTTTTCGTATTCGTATACATATCCGAGTAAGGCCATGGCTCATTGGTCTCCGGGTTGATCAAAGAATTGTAAGGCATGAACTGGCCATGGTACATGGTGTCGACATTGCCGCTTCTTTCAACCGTGCCCAACTGATCATAAACCTCAAATTCATTTCCTTCGAGGTATGCATAGTTCATGGTCGAGTCATATTCAAAATAACCACTTTCATCATATATACTCTGTATAAAAAGATGATTTACCTGATTGACACCAGCGAACAGATTCCCCAGGGAATTGTTATTATATGTAGTTCCCGGGTAACCGTCTTCCTTAATGTCTGTCGTGAGAAGTCCTGCTTTGTTGGAGTCTCTTCCAAAATATTTTGTCTGTTCAGAGTCCCTATCGTTTGCTACAGGATTGTTGAAGTCGATCATCTTCATCGTGATACCGAACTCATCATTATCTACTGTCTTTACTTCTGTCAAATTCGGTTTCGGCTCTTTGATCCTGGCAAAATAGAAATCACCTGCCTGGGAAGACGGGCATGGAACTACCTTCATCGTTTCCAGATCCACCTTCAATCCGACATAGGAATAATAGGTATCATCCCAATATGTGATTTTTGTGTAATCTTCTTGATAATAACGGCCATCCAGATTCAACTTGGCCAATTCGTCCGCAAAGGTTGAAGAATCAGCCAGTGATGGAGCAATGTACTCATCAGAATAATTGTTCTGTAGGCTGTAATACCCACTCAGCACAGGATTTCCCTGGGCGTCATTCTTATAGTGATCCGTCAGCGTCCAAACTGCTGTATTGAACTGGTCGTCTACCCATTTGATGACATCACCGTCATCATAACAGCGGAGCAGAGACCCGTCATGATTGACCGCATAGAACTCATATTTAGATCCGTTCCACACCCTGGTATACAGGACAACTTCCTGTGTATGATCCGGTTGCGAAGGATTGGATGCACTAATCTTTTTCGCCGTATAGATCAGGTAATCATCTGCTGAAAGAGGAGATTTTTGGGCCAGTTTCATCCAGCAATGTTTCTGATCGGTATTCGAAGCAACAGTAAATGTTCTGCTTCCTTCATTTCCGCTGACCGCCAGCATATACCCGCCTGCAGAAAATGAATAACAGCCTTTATGTTCTCCTGTACCAGACATCACCTGGATCACAGAATTGGGTACAGGTAAATCCTGCAGTACAGCTCGATCGTTTTGAATCGTCAGATACTTATCCGCACCATCAACTTTGGTTGTCAAATAATACTTGTCCCCTTCGATCGAATGGAATGTCCATTCTGTCAGATCACTGTCAACAGGGACAAACAACTGGTCCTCGTGTCCCTGTGTATCAATCTTGGCCATATCCTGACCGGAAAGATCCTGCATCAGAGCCGTACAGAAGATACTCTCAGCGTCATAGACGATGCCCCATGTCTGACCGTCAAGTCCATAGTAATCATCAGGAATGGTAACAGAGTCAGCATAGGTCAAAGTAATCTGGCTGTTTCCTGCGTCTTTATGGTCTTCCCAGAACCTAATACCGCCACCGCCATTGGAGTGTTGGAGCCATAACTCCTCATTAGCATGTTTAATAAAAAACCGTCCATTCTCCGCATTCTCCAAAACAAACTTTGTCCCGGGGGAATCTGTAAGTGATAAACTTTTGGTATTATTATTAACCTTTGTTTGTTTGATATATTTTTTTGCTCCATTTACAAAAGTATATATATAGTATTGTCCAGCTGTACCTTCAACAAGCTCAAAATACCAAGGCGAAGCAGCCACATAATTTCCCTCTTCAACAAGACAGCCATTTCTGTTTAATGCATTGCTGAAATACTGTGAAGGTGTTTTAATAGATAAGTAAAAACCCGTATCTTCAATATTCTCAATTTGGTTAAACTCTTCTAAAGAAGCTACCGTCTGCGCCGCAGGTGTATAAGGATCCTTTGCCTCAACAATCGAGTATACACTG
>CACZQE010000378.1 GCA_902783205.1 uncultured Lachnospiraceae bacterium
AACTCCGCCGTCAGTGTCGTTCTCGATATCTTTCATGAAAGAATAATTCCAGCCGGATGCCGGCTCCGTCTCTTCAGAAGCAATCATGTAAGAGGCATAAGGCGCCATCATATGGGCAGTCTCAAGAGACGCCATCAGACAGGCGTCAAAACCGACCCACGAAAGCTTTTTGCCGGCAAAGGGACTTTCCTCAAGGGCTCCGCACAATTCCTGCATCGACAGGTTGTTCCCGGCCCACTGCATATCCCAGCAGACGCCGCTCATGGGTCCGCCGCCATGATCCCAGAAGATCAGGGCGTACTCCTCGGCCGGATCATTTTCCCAGGCGTAGTTCAGAAGCGCCAGGAGTGTAGACTGCTCTCCCATATTGGCAGGGATCCCTTTGTCCTCATCGGCATACAGGTTCTCCGCCTTATTCCAGGCATTAAAGCTTCCCAGTTCATAGATGGCGGTCTCCTGTGCGGAAAATGCATTTTTCCACTCCTTTGTACCCCCTGCCGCGACAACGACGTTGACTTCCTCCCGGTTGACAAACGAGTGCTGGATCTCGTAGAGGTCCGAAGTCGCCGCGCCGCCGCCGCTTTCCAGGTTACTGCCGCACAGATAGATCATAAGTGTCAGCTTCTTTTCGGAAACGGCACCATTCCCTTCACCGGATTCCGTCGTGACAGATTGAACCGGATTGTCAATATGGTGTCTTCCGCCTGACTCCTCTGCCCATGCGGCATTGCTGCAAAGCAGCCATAACGGGACCGTCAGACATATAAAGAAAGCAGTCATTACCTTCCTGAGAATACATTTCTTCATACGGCCACCTCTCTGATCCGGTTTACAGGTTTGACGGCAGTGAATCAGTAGTCCCCTCCCTCATAGTAAGCCACTGATCCGTCGCTGAACTGAACCATGTAGAGAAGAACAATATCCGGGCTGTAGTCCCCGGCGGGAATCAGCTTAAGCGATACGGGTTCCCCGTCAAGCGGAAGATCGGGTTCTTCGGGGTAGTATAGTGCATATGGTTCTCCAATTGATCCGTCTTCATTTCTGCTGTAGACGCGGGTCCTGTCTTTGGAGGTCATTCCCTTAAAATATGAAGAAGGCCAGGATACCATATCCTCTGTGTCGTCAGTAGTATTCACAATTGAGAAATTTTCCACCTGAGCAGTTCCTTCTCCCGATGAGTCGTAACTGATACTGATACTTAAATCTGCCCACAAAGCCAGCAGGGCTTCCCTGTTCGGATCCAGTTCATCAAGAGGATTCAGATTCAACATCTCTGCCAGTTCATAGGTTCCATCTGCTATATATGCACTGCTTCGCTTCTGCAAACAGAAATTTTTGGCCGGATACTTTTCGGACACAAGCAGCAGCCCGGAAAACATGCCGGAATAACGTCCGGGACTGTCTTTGTCTCCGACAAGCGGAACCCAGGCAAGAGTCTGGAAAACCGGATCGGCAGAGCCGCTCTCTTCATTTTCTGTAAGGTATTCCGGGTCATTCGTAAAATCCCGCATAATTCCGGCAGCTGCAAATTCAACAGAAGGCGCATCCTCCTGCAGGAGTTCTTCAGGAAGATCAAAGGACAGCTTCCGCCGGTACGATCCCATCTGATCCGGACAGATGATCTCCCCGGCAAAGAACGGACCCGAAGATTCCGGCAGATCAAGGCCGCTCACGGTAACCTCCATATCCGCAAATCCGCACTCCACGTAAGAATCACCGCCAAGTGTAAAGGGTTCTTTGAAGACAACCGCAACATCCCTGCTTCCCGGCACTCCGCCCGATTCCGTGCGGCAGCGGAAGCTCACCTGCAGCAGTTCATCGCCTGCTTCTTCTGAATAATCACTCTGATCGATATAGACACGTCTTACGGTGCCGGCAGGAACCAGGTACTCGTCCGGAGAATAACCTGTCTGCATTTCATTAAAGAACCAGGTATCAAATAACACCTTCTCATCTTTCGCACCCTGATTCTCCAGAGTCAGGGATAAAACAACACTCCTGTCTGCCAGCAACACGGATTCTCCGCTGATCACAACATCTCCGATCGTGCAGATCTCCGCTCTTTCCGGTTTCTGTGTGTCTGTCTTTTTTTCATAAGGAAATGGAGTCGACATCGTCAGAGGGATCTGTCCGTCATGCGTGATGGAATCGTCTTCGTCTTCCAGATAATACCCCTCCCTGGCCTTTGTATCACA
>CACZQE010000379.1 GCA_902783205.1 uncultured Lachnospiraceae bacterium
CCGGGCACTTTCCGATGTCAAGTATTCCTTTAACAGCTATACCATGAATCTTCCCTCCATCCGGCTGGGAAGGGCAGCCATAAAAGACGAGGACTACTTCCGTGAGACGACCGGCAGGATCATCCGGACAAGGGAATGGTTTAAGAAAGAAGTGGCAGGACTGGGATTTACATTTCCGGATTCCATGGCCAACTTTGTCTTTGTGACACACCCGGACATCCGGGCGGAGGACATTTTCCGCCGGGCCAGGGAGGAAGGAATATATCTGCGCTATTTCAATAAGCCGCGCATAAGCGATTATCTGCGTATCACCATCGGCAGGGAAAATGAGATGGAAGCTCTCCTGGACTTTCTCAAAAAGATGGTCAAAAATTAAAATTCTCCATAGTATTTCAGAGGGATTTATTGTAAAATGAACATAGGTTTATGGACGATTTTACATTTAACACATGCGGATTGATATGATACAGGAGGATTACTATGAAAAAGATTCTGTTTGCGGCTTCTGAATGTGTTCCCTTTATGAAGACCGGAGGACTGGCAGATGTAGTGGGAGCTCTTCCCAAGGAGTTTGACAAGGACGAGTGGGATGTCAGGGTGATCATGCCTAATTATGTGGGTATCCCTGACAAGTACAGGAATAATTTTGAATATGTAACACATTTCTACATGGGTGTCGGACCCGCGATCCCCAGTACACATGTGGGAATCATGAAATATGAACTGAACGGGATCACTTATTATTTCATCGATAATCTGGACTATTTCGGCGCTGAAAAGCCTTATGCCGATACAAGAACAGACGTTGAGAAGTTCATATTCTTCTGTAAGGCAGCTCTCTCGGTTCTGCCGGTAGTGGACTTCCGTCCGGACCTGATCCACTGCCATGACTGGCAGACAGGCCTGATTCCTGTTTACCTGAAGACAGAGTTCCAGGGCAATCCCTTCTTCTGGGGCATTAAAACCATCATGACCATTCATAACCTTCGTTTCCAGGGTGTGTGGGATATTAAGACCATCCAGCAGATTTCCGGACTTCCGGATTATCTCTTTACTCCGGACAAGCTGGAGTTCAAGAAAGATGCCAATATGCTCAAGGGCGGCATCGTTTACTCTGATTTCATTACGACGGTAAGTAATACCTATGCGGAAGAGATTCAGACACCTTATTACGGCGAAGGACTGGACGGCCTTCTGAGTGCCAGAAGCCAGAGCCTGTTCGGTATCGTCAACGGTATTGACTACAGTCTCTATAATCCGGCTGACGACAAGGCCTTATTTAAGAATTATACCGTTAAAAGTTTCAAAAAGGGCAAGGCAGCCAATAAGGCGGCTCTGCAGGAATATCTGAATATCGATGTGGATCCCGACAAGTACATGATCGGCCTGATCTCCAGACTGACAGACCAGAAAGGTCTTGACCTGATCCGCTATATCATGGACCGGCTGATCGATGATCATACACAGCTGGTAGTGATCGGTACGGGAGATCCCGGTTATGAGGATATGTTCCGCTGGTATGCGGGCAATTATCCGGGAAGAGTTTCCGCCAACATTCTGTATTCGGATGATCTGGCCCACAAGCTCTACGCGGCAGCAGACTCATTCCTTATGCCGTCTCTGTTTGAGCCCTGCGGCCTGACACAGATCATCGCCTTCCATTACGGCACGGTGCCGATTGTCAGGGAGACCGGCGGTCTGAAGGATACGGTAATCCCCCTCAATGAGTTTGAGAACACGGGAGACGGATTCTCCTTTACCAATTATAACGGAGACGAATTGCTCAACACGATCAACTACAGTAAATACATTTTCTTCGAACAGAAGAAGCTGTGGAATGACATGGTAAAAAGAGGCATGGAAAAGGATCTTTCCTGGAGCGTTTCCAAGAAGCGCTACGAAGAGTTTTACAACACTCTGATCGGAAGATAGACCATTCCCGCCATATTACAGAGATGAGGAGACAGGGCATTGTTTCAGGACAATGCCCTGTATTATCTGAAGGACAAAATTATCAGAACAAGATTTATTAGAAGAGGTAACCGCTATGGCAAATGTGATCTCGAATGAGACGATAGAATATGTTGGAATTCTTGCCAAGCTTGAGCTGTCCCCTGAGGAAAAGGTGCAGGCAGGTAAAGACATGGCCAGGATGCTGGATTATATTGACACGCTGAACGAACTTGACACCAGCGGAGTGGAGCCCATGAGTCATGTGTTCCCGGTGAACAATGTTTTTCGTGAGGACGTGGTGACAAACGGCGATGACCATGAGGAAATCCTTTCGAACGCGCCGGAGGAAAAGGCGGGGTCGTTTGTGGTTCCCAGGACCTTTGATTAGGAGGCAGAGATATGGGATTAATGCAGGAAACAGCGGTAACGCTCGGAAAAATGATCCGGGCGGGACAGGTGACAGTGGAGGAGGCAGTCCTTGCGGCCTACGATGAGATCGAGGCAAAGGAGGCCGGCTTACACTGTTATGTAACCGTGTGGGATAAAGAGACCGTCCTTAAAAAGGCGCGGGAGATTCAGGAAAAGATTGACTCGGGCGAGCTGACAGGACCTCTGGCGGGCGTGCCGGTGGCGATCAAGGATAATATGTGTACCAGGGGCGAGCTGACTACATGCAGCTCAAAGATCCTGGGTAATTTCAGACCGGTTTACTCAAGCCAGGCAGTGATCAACCTGGAAGAAGCAGGAGCAGTGATCATCGGAAAGACCAATATGGACGAGTTCGCCATGGGAAGCACGACAGAGACTTCCTACTACGGCGTTACCAGAAACCCCGTCAACCCGGAACGTGTACCGGGCGGTTCTTCCGGCGGATCGGCAGCGGCAGTCGCGGCATGCGAATGCAG
>CACZQE010000380.1 GCA_902783205.1 uncultured Lachnospiraceae bacterium
TGCTTCACATTTAATCTCCACTATATCCTCATCAGGATCCCGCTTTTCCCACAGGACAGGGCGGGGCCGGTAGATTTCATCTGTCTCCGAAGCAGACGGCAGACTCTGATCTGTCCCTGCATTCAACTGCATATCGTCAGAAGCAGGCTCCAGTCCATCTCCCGTACGCACTGTAAGTCCGGGCATCTGGCTGTCGATTGCAATCATATCTCCCAGGCAGACCATGTGCAGTCCCATAATCTGAATCTGGTCACCAAAATCCAGACCTGTCTCTTCCTGTCTTTCCAGGCGGACCCTGTTTACATAAGAACCGTTTCCGCTCTCATTGATAAAGCAAAGACCGTCTCCTTTCCTGACAATACGGGCATGGAAACGGGAAACAAAACTGTTCCCGCCGTCATCCTGTATATCATAGACGATATGATTATCGGAATTACGGCCGATACGGATTTCCCCCTCCTCCTGCAGGCAGAGAAGATACTTGGTAAAAGGATGAAAAGGCGAACGGTTTTCACGGATAAAAAGATAGACGGCCGTCTCCCCGGGCGCATCCGTCTGCTGATGGATCACCATCTTAAGAAAATCCCCGTCACTAAGAGGCTCTTTCCCACAGGGAACGGAGCTTCTGAAAAGACTATAGTCCCCGCTCTCCCTGACAGACCATGCTCCGTCCATCACCTCAAGAAGGACCTTCAGATTATTTTTCAAGCCGAAAAAACCTTTCTCCAGTACAATATGATAATCCGCATGCTCCAGAGATGGCAGCATATAATCTCTATAGGCATGTTTGGAAAAAACAGAAATGACCAGGCTCATGATATCCTCACAATTAAAAACAGAAAAATACGGTGCGATCTTTTATTCATTTTATCATATATGAGGTTACCTGTGACAAACAAATATTAGAATACGATTCGCTCATTTTCTGTTGACATTAGCCACTTCATCGTTCAGAATAAACTTATGAATACATTATTTAGCGGAAAAGACTTAAGAAAACTTATCATGCCACTGATCATCGAGCAGCTCCTGATCGTACTTGTGGGAATGGCTGATGTACTGATGGTTGCAACCCTGGGAGAGGCAGCCGTCTCGGGTGTCTCCCTGGTTGACTCCGTAAACCAGCTGATCCTGCAGGTTCTTTTTGCCATGACGGCAGGAGGAACCGTAGTATGCGCCCGCTATCTGGGTGGAAAGGATTACCGCAAGGCCTCCAGAAGCGGCGGTCAGCTGCTTTTTATCACAGTGACGGCCACAACCCTGATTGCCATCTGCTTTATCATCGGGAACCGGGGAATCCTGTCACTCATGTTCGGAAAAGTAGAAGCGGACGTAATGAAAAACGCCATGCTCTATATGTTCCTTACCTCACTGTCCTTCCCGTTTCTTGCCCTCTATCACTCGGGAGCGGCCGTCTTCCGGGCACAGGGAGACACCAGAACATCCATGCTGGTCTCTCTCCTGATGAATGTAATCAATGTGGCGGGAAATGCTTTCTGCATCTTTATACTGAAGATGGGTGTGGCCGGTGTCGGAATTCCTACAGTCATATCAAGAATCATAGCCGCGGTCACCATTCTGTCACTCATGCAGAGAAAAGAAAATCCCATACGCCTGAAGACCATGTCCGACCTGATACCGGACTTTCATCTTCTGGGAAGCATCTTCTCCATCGGCGTACCCAACAGCGTGGAAAGCGGACTCTTCAACTGCGGCAAGCTGATCCTTCAGAGTCTTGTATCCACTCTGGGAACAGCCTCCATTGCCGCCTACGCAGTTGCCTCCAACCTGGTAACCTACCTCTACCTTCCCGGCAACGCACTTGGCGCCGCCATACTGACCATAGTGGGACAGTGTGTGGGCGCAGGTGAACATGAACAGGCTAAGAAATACACCAACAAACTGATTTTCGTAAACTACGCCATGCTGGCAGTTCTGAGCGGAACCCTGATCCTGGGACGACACTTCTTTGTAGGCCTCTACAATCTCTCATCCGGGTCAGCCTACTATGCGGAAGGCCTTCTCCTCTCACACTGCATCGCCATGATCGTCTGGCCACTGGCATTCCTATATCCCTATTATTTCCGGGCCATCGGAAAAGCAACCTTCACCATGGTGGTTGCCATTGTCACCATGTGGCTCTTCAGAGTAGGACTGGCCTATGTATTTGTCCGCATGATGCATAAAGACATCCTCTGGGTATGGTATGCAATGTTCATCGACTGGATCGTCCGGGCCATTATTTATGTAACAGCCTTCAGAAGGGAATCTGTTTCCGGCAGATGAAAAAAGAAATAGAAACAAAAAGGCTCATCTATATCGAAAGATGCAGGTTGAGGAAGCGGACTGCTAAAGCACTCATAAAATCTGTCTCTGGCGGGAA
>CACZQE010000381.1 GCA_902783205.1 uncultured Lachnospiraceae bacterium
GTAAGGAATACGTTGATAAAATTACTGAATCCGCTTGTGATCACATCCAGATCTGTCTGATGATCTTCAGTGTTCCGTAAAAAGAATGTATAACAGCCGACACTCAGCGGGTTTGTTACAAATATCTTGAACAGAAGAACCAGGACAATGACGATCAGAGAAGCGCCGGCAACCAGACCCAGTACCTGGGGGGACATATTCTGTGCATTTTCCGTAATGGTTTCTGCATCCCCGCTGTTAAATCTCGATGCAATGGATATACCTCCGGTCAGCAATGACAGAAGAAAAGCCGCGACGACACATTTCCAGTAATTAGATTGAAATGCTGCTTTACCGCTTTGTTTTAATTCACTGATTGTCCACATAATGTCTACCTCCTTATTTATAATCTTAACAGGACATATCTTGCTTTGTTTCTGTTGTTAGTATACATCATCCTGTGTCACAGAAACATCACATAATTTATAAATATTAGCATTATTTTGATTTCCCTTTGCCGATATAGCTTTTCACATGGCATGACGGATATGTTATAATAATCCTGTGAAACAATCCCTTTCATCTTTTCTTATGATACTTTATCGGAGGTATTATTTATGTTTTTTTATATCTGGCCCATGGCACTTCTTGTCTTTTCCAACACCTTATATCAGATCTGCGCCAAAGAGGTACCTGCCAGGATGAACCCTTTCGCATCCCTTACAGTTACCTACCTGATCGGAGCGGCGGCAAGTCTGGCATTATACCATCTGCTTGGCAATGAAGGGAGTCTGATCAAGGAATACGGAAAGCTGAACTGGGCGCCCTTTGTTCTGGGATTCGTAGTTGTAGGCCTGGAAGTCGGATGGATTTATGCCTATAAGGCAGGATGGAAGGTCAGTACCGCATTTATCGTTCAGAGTGCTTTTCTTGCATTGGTTCTTCTTCTTGTAGGATATTTCCTTTATCATGAAACACTGACCTGGAACAAGCTTGTCGGTGTGGCGCTCTGTATGATAGGCCTTGTCTTTATTAACTATAACTGATTTTAGGAGGTATTAAGATTATGAAAAACAATCGCAGCAGCCTGAATACGGTTCTTTCTCTTATAGCCATTATTCTTGCTGTTATTGCCCTGGTCAGTGTATACAGGCCGGTGGAAAAAGAGGAGAGCAGGGAACAGGGAGAGATACAGTATGTCATGTACCTTGGAACTAATGATAAAGATACCAACCAGCCGCTCTTCACACCGGAGGAAGCCCAGAAAGCGGCAGAGACAATCCTGCTGAAGCATTTTGGAGGTTATACGATCCAGGAAGCAAACGGAGGATGGATAGATGATAACAAGGTATATCAGGAATATACACTGGTCATTTATCTGAGTGACACGACCCCGGACCAGGTCCATGCCGCGGCTGATGAAATGCTGAAAATATTTAATCAAAGCTCAGTGCTCATTCAGGCAAATAAGACAGAAACGGAATTCTACTCCGGAGAATAATTTAATGTTATTCATATAAATAACAGAAAACAAATGATTATTTTGACCAGGGGAATTGTATCGGTTCAAATATCTGTCTTGTTCTGTTGAGCAGGGCAATGGCCTGGTGTTCAGATTCATAGGGGACAGACTGGCTCATATCCACAGGGATCAGAGTCCGGTCCTGTCCCTTGCTCATTTCATGGATCAGATATTCCATACAGTTTTCAACCGTGGCCTGTGGATGATAGAAATAGAGGCCGCTGTAGCCCTGAAGTTTATGCTGGGGCCTGCGAACAACCCGAAAGCGTGTCCGATTTATCATATCAAGAAAACGAAGCTCCAGTTCTTCAATGATTTCATCGTAGTCAATAACCCGAATGAAGCAGATCTGATCTTCATCGCTGAAGCCCCCTTCCACATAATTACGGTAAGGAGACCTTTTCATCATTTCATATTCCTCTTTTTCGGCTCTGTTCAGTTTTCCTCCCCTGTAGATCATGAGGGAGGATTTTCTTACTGTATATGCCCCGTAGGCCAGCCCCATGGACAAAAGCAGATTGGTCAGGAAAACAGCATCCTTGTGATCAAGAGAAGTCACATGCAGGTATCTGCGGTTGGGAATATCATAAAGGGCGGCTCCGTCCATGACTATGGCAGGAACGTTTACATCCATTGTGCCCATCTGGGAGATCATAAAAGCCGGAGCCCACTTGGAAATCAGACATATTTTGGCGTTTTCATCGTAAAGACGGTTTAAAATCACCAGTACAGTGGAATCGATTCGGGTGTACCTGTCCGGGACGAGATCCTGCAGCCTGATGAAAAAGAGATACTCTTCATGCTTTTTCCGGGGCAGAGTAACAGAATTAACAAGTCCTGCCACCAGAATACCGATAACAGTGTCAATGATACGGTTTACCATATATAAAAAAGGCTGGTCAAGATCGGGATATGTTCCCAGAATACAGATAAAGACAACCGCTGCAAGAGAAGCCGCATCCGGATTTTTCATGACAACACAGGTGTATATGGTTAACATGATGCCAATACCCATGATTGCATAGGCGATCAGCACATGGACGGGAATGCCGGCTTTTGAAAGTGCCATGATCAGTATCAGAAACAGAGCTGCCCAGCCGGCGCCAACAAATGTACTGACGACCCGGTTGAAAGAGGTTCTGATACTGTCTGAACGATACGGCTGTATACATATGATGGCAGCCACAGTCGATTGCATGACAAGACCGCCGTATCCTCTGATCCAGTAGATTACAAGACACAGAAATACGGCAATACCGGTTTTTATAATTCGAAGGCCCAGATGAGGCAATTTGACTGAATGAAACTTCTTTTTCTTCTCCATAATTTATACCTGATCTATCCCGGGCTGTTTATGTGAAAAGCCCCTTTTTCTCAAGCTCGCCGTAATCCAGCCCCAGGGATTCAATAATCTCTCTGGTGTGATAGCCCAGAGGATATCCTGCATGTTTATATTCACAGGGGCTTTCACTGAAATGAATTGCCGTTGCCATCTGTCTTACTTTTATTCCATTCCGGGAGGGCAGGGGTACTTCAACAACCATCTTTCTTTCCTTTACCTGTTCATCCTCCAGGAGAGCTTCTTCAAGGTTCAGGACAGGCTGGACGCAGGCGTCATAGTGACTGAATATCTGTGTCCATTCCTTCTTTGTTTTTGACTTGAATATCCTGCGGATTTCTTCTTTGATCCTTCCGGTGTCTTTAGGACGGACTGTCTCACAAATCAGGTCCTCCCGTCCGATTCCCATGCAGAACTCTTTCCAGAACTTTGGTTCCAGTGAACCTACACTCATGAACTCGCCGTCTTTTGTTTCGTAATAATCATAGATACAGCCGCCATTGAGCATTTCTTTTTCTCTGCCGGGCTGCCTGCCTGAAACAAGAAATCCTGCTCCGTCAAGGCTGTTGAAGGGAATACATCCGTCAAGCATGGACACATCGATATACTGACCCTTCCCGGTCATGGTCCTGTGATAGACGGCTGCCAGGATACCGATTACGGAATTCATGGAACCGACTGCCACGTCGGCTATCTGAAAGTTCATGAGGGAAGGGCCTCCCTTTTCTTTTCCCGCGTGGGAAATAATACCGCTTCTGGCAAGGTAATTTATATCATGTCCTGCGGCATCCCGCAGCGGTCCCGTCTGTCCGTAGCCTGTAAGAGAGCAGTAGATCAGTCCCGGATTGACAGCGCTCAGTTCTTCGTAGCCCAGCCCTAATCTGTTCATGACACCGGGTCTGAACTGCTCAAGAACTATGTCGTATTCCTTGATCAGTTCCCTGATGATTTCTTTTGCTTCCGGCTTTTTCAGGTTAAGAAACATGGTCTTTTTATTTCTTCCAAGCCAGGCATGACATGCAGAAATCCCGCTGTCTTCAATAAAGGGCTCATAATTGATTACCAGATCAGGCCTTCCCGGTGCGCTGATCTTCAGAACTTCAGCCCCCATATCAGCAAGCATCAGTGAAGCATACGGTCCCGGAAGCAGAGTAGAAAAGTCGAGAACCTTCAGTCCATTTAAAACACCCATAGCCACCTCCATTAGTTTTACGGACAGGATACAACCTGTCTGATACATTTTCCTGATCTGATTATATCATGAAATCCCCTTGACGGGGTATTTTCAATTAACTACACTATAATCAGTAATATTAAATCATTACAATGTAAAATTGCTGTTTTTATAAGAAAGAAAAAGAGGGTAAGATAATGGCTAAAGTATTATTGATCAACGGCAGTCCCCATGTTCACGGATGTACTGCGACGGCACTTGACGAGATGATTAAGACTTTTGAGGAAGAAGGAATTGAGACACAGCTGGTTCAGCTGGGGAACAGCGAGATACACGGTTGCATAGCATGTGGCTCCTGTATGAAAACAGGCAAATGTGTATTTGACGATATAGTTAATAAGATTGCGCCTTTATTTGAGGAGGCGGACGGCCTGGTGGCCGGCAGCCCCGTCTATTACGGTTCACCTAACGGAGCCCTCCTGGCATGTCTTGACCGTCTCTTTTACTCCACGCCTTTTTCGAAGCATATGAAGGTTGGCGCGGCAGTTACCAGCTGTCGAAGAGGAGGAAACACGGCTTCTTTTGATGTTTTAAATAAGTATTTTACTATCAGTGGCATGCCCCTTGCCTCCTCCACCTACTGGAACCAGGTACACGGATTCAAAGCGGAAGATGTGAAGAAGGACCTTGAAGGACTTCAGACTATGAGAAATCTCGCCAGAAATATGGCATTCATGATTCGGGCCATTGCCGATGCAAAAGATAAATACGGCCTTCCTCAGGTAGAACAGGATGCCTTTACAAGTTTCCCGGACGGCAAGTGATAAGAATGGATGATAAACGTTTTCTTTTTGAAGAAGACAGTGTTCCCCACGCCCTTGCGGTCATGGCTCTGCCGGCTGTTGCCAGCCAGCTGATCACCCTGGCCTATAATCTGGCTGACACCTGGTTTGTGGGAAGGACTAACAACCCCTATATGGTTGCTTCCTGCTCACTGGTGCTTCCTGTTTATATGCTGACCATCGTCATTTCAAATGTGTTTGGGGCAGGAGGAGGAACGCTGATTGCCCGGTTGATCGGAAGCAATCAGGATGAAGAGGCTTCCAGGGTTTCTGCGGCCTGCATCTGGATGTCTCTGCTTACTGCTGTCGTATTTTCCTTACTGTGTCTTGTCGGTATGACTCCTTTGCTGCGATTTCTGGGCGCAAGTGACAATGTTCTGACCTACTCAAAGGAGTATATGCTTTTTGTGGTCGTGATCGGAGGAATACCGGTCATCCTCAGCAACACGCTTTCCTCCATGCTGCGCAGTATCGGCATGTCTTCGCAGGCCTCTTTCGGGCTTAGTATGGGAGGACTGCTAAATATTTTCCTGGATCCTTTGTTTATGTTTGTTCTGCTTCCTGACGGAAAGCAGGTAATGGGGGCCGCTATTGCGACTTTAGTAAGCAATCTCGCGGCCTTTGGCTATTTTATCACAGTCTACAGGAAGGCATCCGGAGAAACAGTGCTGCGGATTCGCCTTAAAGGCAGATATCCGTCAAAGCAGTCACTGGCTTCAATTTTCGGTGTAGGAATTCCCGCAGCTGCCGGAATCTTCCTGTTTGATATCTGCACTATTGTAATCAACAGACTTGCAGCCTCTTATGGAGATATAGAACTGGCGGCCATAGGAATTGTTCTGAAGGCTGAGCGGCTGCCTCTGAATATCGGTGTCGGAATCTGTATGGGTATGGTTCCCCTCCTGGCTTACAGTTACTCTTCAGGAGATATAGAGCGCATGGATGCTGTTTTCCGTTTCGGAAGAGCGGTTGGACTGGGTATCGGACTGACCTGTGTTGTTCTCTACTATGTGTTCGCTCCCGGGATTATGAAAGCTTTTATCGCCGATGCAGATACGGTACGGTTCGGCACACATTTTCTGCGGGCCAGATGCTTTGCGACACCGCTGATGTTTCTGTGCTTTTCCATGGTACATTTTACCCAGGCAATCGGACTGGGCAGGGAATCATTCTGGCTTGCCGTGATCAGGCAGCTTGTGTTTAATATTCCCTTATTATTTCTTTTAAACAGGCTTGCAGGAATGACGGGTATCGTATGGACCCAGGCTCTGGCGGACTGCCTTACTGCCATTATTTCTTATATCATCTACGCGGGAATCAGAAAACGGAAAGGATGGCCCGCTGCATTATGAATGTGGACAGCGCAAATACAAGTATATATAAAAAGGCACTCATACTGGCCATTCCCATGATGATACAGAGCGGTATTGCCAATGCGGTCGTTCTGGTTGATAACCTGATGGTCGGAAGCCTTGGAACCGAGTGCATTACCGGCGTCTCTATCAGCGCTCAGATACTCTTTGTCTTTAATCTGGCAGTATTCGGAGGACTGTCGGGACCGGGCATTTACGGGGCCCAGTATTTCGGAAACGGAGACAGGGAAGGATTTGCCCGGGTTTTCAGGCTCAAGCTCTGGATCGTTATACTGGTAACCCTGTCCGGAATCGGGATTTTTCTGCTGGCCGGGCCTTCCCTAATCCGATTATATCTGACCGGAACGGGTAACTCTTTTGATCCGGATCTTACTATGAAGTATGGACTGGATTACCTTAATATCATGCTGATCGGCCTGATTCCCTTCTCCCTGACCCAGGTCTACGCCGGCAGCTTCCGGGAGATGAACCACAGCCTGGAACCCATGATAGCGGGTCTGATTTCCGTTGCTGTGGATATAGTCTTCAACTATCTGCTGATTTACGGAAAAGGAGGATTGCCTGCTCTGGGTGTGAAAGGAGCGGCGATTGCCACGGTTTTATCCCGCTTTGTGGATCTTGCAGTCATTGCCGGCTGGCGTAAAGCCAAAAGCAGCGAGTTTCCTTTTCTTAATCATGTTTATGACACACTGCTGATTCCCTTAGGGATGATGAAGACAATCATTATCAAAAGTATACCTATTTTCTGTAATGAATTTCTGTGGGCGGCCGGTGTTGCTGCTTTATCCCAGTGCTATTCCAGAAAAGGTCTGGCTGTCGTAGCGGGACTTAATATAGCAAATGTTCTCTGCAATCTGTTAAATGTCGTATTTATAAATCTGGGAGCGGCTGCAGGGATACTGGAAGGGCAGCTGCTTGGCGCTTCTGAGTTCCGGCTGGCTATGGACAGCGCAAAGAAACTTGTATTGTTTAACGGAGCTGTCTGCCTGGTTCTGACTCTTATTCTGATCGGACTGTCAGGGGTTTTCCCCAGGGCATATAACACAACGGCAGAGGTCAGGGACCTTGCGCGGTGGTTTATCATTATCCTGGCTGTGTTTTTCCCTCTGCAGGGAATGATGAATACGCTTTACTTTGTTCTCAGATCCGGCGGCAAGACCCTGATCACATTTGTATTTGACAGTGTTTTTTCATGGGTGGTATCAGTTCCTCTGGCCTATACTTTATGCAGGTTCAGCCCTTTTTCCATCCTGGCCATCCTGGCTATTGTGCAGGGGGCAGAGCTGATTAAAGTACTATTCGGTTTCTATCTTGTAAATAAAGGAATATGGATCACCAATCTGGTAGCACAGTAAATGAGCAAAAAAGGAGATACTATGCAAAACCCGAAAGAAACCAGTTCATCACGCGAAAGTATTATTATCAGAACAAGTATCATAGGAATCATCGCAAATGTACTGCTGGCGGCATTCAAAGCAGTAATCGGTCTGATGACCAATTCCATCGCCATCGTGCTGGATGCCGTTAACAACATTTCCGATGCGGGAAGTTCACTGATCACCATTATCGGAACAAAGCTTGCGGGCAGAGAACCCGACAAAAAGCATCCTTTCGGTTACGGTCGTATAGAGTACCTGAGTGCCATGATTATTTCAGTGATCGTCCTTTATGCCGGTATTACTTCTCTGATTGAGTCGGTAAAAAAGATCATTCATCCCGGCAGACCTGACTACACCCCTGTGTCACTGGTTATTGTAGCAGTTGCAGTCCTTGTGAAGATCGTGCTTGGACGTTATGTAAAAAGTGTAGGAGAGAAAGTCAACTCGGATTCCCTGGTTAATTCCGGGGAAGATGCCACCCTGGATTCTGTTATTTCGGCTTCGACTCTTGTGGCCGCCGGCATCTTTCTGATCTTTCATGTGTCACTGGAGGCATGGCTTGGTGCGATCATCTCAATTGTGATTATCAAATCAGGAATCGAAATGCTGCGGGATACCATTTCCCAGATTCTTGGAGAGCGCAATGATGTTGAACTGGCAACAGGAATCAAAGGCACAGTTACATCATTTCCTCAGGTACAGGGTGCTTATGACCTGGTTCTGAACAATTACGGCCCGGATACCTGGAACGGTTCAATCCACATAGAGGTGCCGGATACCTGTATGGCAGATCAGCTTGACCGGCTGATTCGTGAAATAACCATGGAGGTGCACAGAAAGCATAATGTAATCCTGACAGCAATCGGTGTCTACTCAGTCAATACAAAAGACGAGGAAATCATCCAGGCAAAAGAGCGGGTAAGAAAGATCGCCTTATCCAATCCATATGTCAGACAGGTGCATGGATTCTACCTCATAAAAGAAGAAAAAGCCATGCGGTTTGATTTGGTTATCAGTTTCGATGCCAAAGACAGGAGGGCTGTCTGTGATGAAGTTACCGCAGATGTTCAGAAAGCTTTCCCGGACTATAAACTGCAGGTAGCCATGGATACGGATTTTGCGGAAGAATGACGGAACGGATGAAAAAAATCGATGATGAGCAGATCATAAAAATATATGAGACAATATGCAGTCATGACGGAATCAAAGCCAGAGATATCCGGAAGGAGACCGGAGTCGGCAAATCTGATATCAACCGCCTTCTGTACGGCGCCCCCTTCATCCGCGAGCTCTGTTACGTAGACAGGGACTACTGCTGGCACGGGATGATCAGGCAGACACGGCCACACACGGGTCTTGCGGATTTCTGCGGTTACTACAGCAGAGCAGATGAGTTTCTGGAGCTGTCAGAAGAAGAATGGCTCTCAGAATTGATGGAGGGCTGCAGGCAAATCGGCCGTAATCTGAATGACAGCAGAGGACTGATCCATTCATTCAGGGATTGCAGAAAGACTATGGTAAACCTTTTCAATGACCTGGACCGGGTGGATTACAGCGACTGGGAAATCTGTTTTGAATTGCGGATCAAAAAGGCAAGGAGCATTCGGATTTACGCAGATGTACTGGTGATTACAGATAAGCATGCCTTTTCCCTGGAGTTTAAAATGAAGGACAGGATTGAACCGGAAGAGGAACTGCAGGCAGTAAAATACACAAAATATCTTGATATAATACTGGGACCCGGATACGAAGTCATCCCTGCTCTGGTCCTTACCAGAGCGTCGGATCTGTATCAGTGGGCCTCTCTGCCAGGCAGTACGGCGGAAATACCTGTATGTTCCGGGGATATGCTCTTTAACCTGTTTGATGAATACCTTGAATTTCTGGATTAGTATTATTTGGGCAGAGAAAAAACGTCTAAAAGGTTACAAATACGTATTATTCTGTTGAATTGAATTTCCTATTACAGTATTATTATTATAGTCCTAAAATAATAATAATTGAAACAAGGAGGCTATGATGAATAGAGTAGAACAGTTTCTTAAAGATGCAGGGACCTATTACCTTGCAACACTTGACGGCGATCAGCCCCGGGTAAGACCTTTTGGCACAATTAACCTGTTCGAAGGGAAACTTTACATTCAGACCGGAAAAGTAAAGGATGTGTCAAAGCAGATCCATGCCAATCCGAAAGTCGAGATCTGTGCCTGCAAGGGCGGGGAATGGCTGCGTGTAGCCGCAGAGCTTGTGGAAGATGAAAGAAGAGAAGCAAAGCAGTCCATGCTTGACGCATATCCCTCTCTGCAGCAGATGTATTCAGCAGATGACGGGAATACAGAAGTATTCTATCTCAGAAATGCAAAAGCAACTTTCAGCTCTTTTACTAAAGCGCCGGAGACAGTTGAATTCTGAGAAGGTTCAAAACAAATTGACGATCAGCATGATCATTAACAGTATAAGCAGAAAGTATCTGCGGCCGAAAAAGGAGTTCCTATGAAAGATAAACAAAATATTCTTCGTGTAGTTATGATTGCTGCCATGTACCTGATAGTTACTGTAATTACAGCACAGTTTTCATTTCGCGATGTCCAGTTGAGGGTTACAGAATCTTTGTGTATTCTGCCTGTCTTTACCCCTGTTGCTGTTCCGGCCCTTTTTATCGGCTGTTTTTTCGCAAATTTGTTTTCAGGGGCACCCTGGCCGGATGTGATCTTCGGGAGTCTGGCGACGCTGATTGGCGCCTGGGGCACATGGAAGCTGCGTAAGAAGAAGCCTTTCATCGCGATTACTCCTCCCATTGTTGCCAATATGGTCATCGTGCCTTTTATCCTCAGATACGCCTACGGAATACAGAAACCTGTTCCAATCATGATGCTGACAATCGCACTTGGTGAAATATGTTCCTGTGGTGCGCTTGGATTGATTCTGTATCGTCTGCTTCTTCCTCATAAGGAAAAGCTTTTCGGATATGTGGAAGACAATGAAGAATAAACGGATAGTTCATGATATGTGAGGAGGGATATAAATGAGAAAAAACTACCTCTTGCTTTTAGTTGCAGCAGTTTCCCTTATTCTGTTTCTGACAGGATGCGGATCTCAGAAAGAATCTGCCGGAAACGGTACGGGAGAAGGGGATACATCAGCCGGCGAGGCAGTGACGGAAGAGGCTGCCGACGAGTCGGCTAAAGAGTTTAAATGGTTAAACTATAACCTCAAATTGGAAGAACTTAGAGAAATGAATGATTCAGACCATTTCTCCATTAAGGAACCCCCGGAAGACAGCCGCTATATCGTGACAAAATTTGTCGCTTCAGACGGTGAAATCCGCATGGATGACATTACAAAAGAAAATACAGGTTCATTTATCCTGAAAGATTCCGGCGGAAACGAATATGAGCCGGGGCTATGGGTTATATGGGGTGTAGAGTATGATGCGTCAGAAGGTTTTTCCACCAAAGATATGCAGGAAGGCTTTAACCTGATTTACCTGGTGCCCAAGTCTGTTGAGCTGGATGAATTAAGTCTTGAATTGAAATAAAGCTATAAATGATAATCCCTCCGTCATCCGGCAGAGGGATTATTTTCTAAGACATGTTATTCCTATGAATTGCTCTTAAACAGAAAGATCTGGAAGGGAGGAAGCTGAAATGAATGTGATGGAAGTTATCAGAACAAGAAAGAGTGTCCGGACTTTTGACGGCAGACAGTTAACGGATGAAGACAGAAAAGCTCTTGAAAGCTATGCAAAAACGATAACAAATCCCTATGGCATTCCTGTGAATTTTCTATTCCTGGATGCAGAAGAGCATAGCCTTTCAAGCCCGGTAATCAACGGAGAGCATCTTTATGTTGCCGGAAAGGTTCCTAAGATTCCCGGATTCGAAGTTGCATTTGGGTATTCCTTTGAAAAGCTGGTTCTCTATGCATGGTCCAGGGGCATAGGTACAACATGGATCGGCGGCACCATGGACCGGGAACTGTTTGAAAAAGAAGCGGAAACGAAAGAAGACGAGTTCATGCCGATTGTCAGTCCTCTGGGTTATCCTGCCGAAAAAAAGGCTGCTGTGGACATAAAGCTCCGGGAGACTGTTCATGGGGATGAGAGACTGGATCCCAAAGAACTCTTCTATGTAAATGATTTTTCATCCCCTATCAGCATGGATGATTATGACAATGCTCTGGAAGCGGTCAGATGGTCTCCATCAGCCGTAAATCTGCAGCCGTGTCGTGTAGTAAAAAACGGCAAGGCCTGTCATTTTTATAAAAAGCAAGTTGAAGGATATCGCAGGAGTTTCCCATGGGATGTGCAGGCCATCGACATAGGTATTGCCATATGTCATTTTATGAGCGTCACTGATGGCAAATTCAGTATAGAGGATCCCGGAATTAAAGTCGATGATAAGACAGAATATATAGCCACAGTAACAAAGAATTAAAGAAGGTATTATCAGAGAACTTTATGATTAAACCTAATGAGCATGATGAAAGCTGACAGGAACACAGTCTTGAATGAAGGAAAGGAAAACTATGGAACAGTATACTAATTTGGACCAGGCTCTTCTGGACTCGTCACTTGCCATAATAAGTGATGACATTACTACGCAAAAAGAACTCAAAAAAATATACCTCCGCTATAAAATCCTCCCGAAAAAGCAGAAACGATTCTCCAACTATTACTCTAACAAGTTTTTAGGGCACAATGTATTGGAAATGTATGTCATCGTAAATGATAAATTCAAAAGTGACAGCGATATCTCTAAGGGGTGGCAGCTGCCGAGTGATAAATACACTGTTACGGAGCCGGATCTCTACTACAATGAAGAAAGCTTCAATTCAGGTGAAACAAATATTTGTTTCATTTTAGGTCATTCGGGTAGTGGAAAATCCATGATGGCAAGAACTCTTGAGGGAGACGATATTGACCATATTGAACTTGACGACCTGCTTCTTGTCAAGGACCATTTTTCGATGGATGAATTGAAAGATTATTCTGACATGTTTTACAGTTTCTTTATTGGTGAAGGAGCAAAATACTATATCGGAATAGATGAGAGAAACAGTGTTTCCAAGGAAGAATATGAGGATAAGGTATTTATAGACTTCGTTAAGTTCGCAATGGATTATTCAAAACAGCACAGGGAAAAGAAATATATCATAGACGGAATCTGGATCTACCTTTATTTCGATGATCCTTCCATATTTGAGGACTATGCAGTATTCATTAAGGGAACTTCATTCCTCAAGTCCAAAATCCGTGCAATGAAAAGAGAAATGCACAGAGAGCGGGAAGTACAGAAGGAAAGGAAAGAGATGTTCGGAAGAGAAGCCAGAAACTATTTTCTTGATGAAGATAAGATTGACATCTACCGAAGCTTTTTTGGTGATAATACTGACACAGTATTCAGAGCAGAGACAAATGAAGCTGAAAAAAAGTCTGAAGACATGATCAGGGAATTGAACAAGGTTGATCAATGTTTCGTATATGCTGACGCAGACGGAATCAGAGAGATAATGAAAAAAGCCGAAGAAAATGTTGAATTATCCAAATGGAATCAACTGAAGATCATCAATGAATGCAAATCAGCTTTGCTTGATCTTAAGACTATTCCTTAAGTATATCCTTTTTACTGCAAATCAGCAGGCAGGATTGATGATTTCTCCTGCCTGCTGTTATAAGTACATCGACAAGTTGAAATCTTTGAGGATGGATAGTAATGAATCGTAAAAAAATCGAATATTTTATCATTCTGATTATAGCTGCTCTTTTCTTTGTTTTTCCGGCAGGCTGTACAGGATACAAAGAGAAAAAGGCAAAGGGCCCTGCGGCGGATAAAATTTATGTTTCAGAAGTGGTCCCTCTTGAACGTGAAGGAATATCATTACATTTGGAATACACCAAATTGAAAGAAATGAAAACAGAAAAGAGCATCCTTCTGATTCATGGAGTGACATATTCGTCTCATGAATTTGATATCAACTACCGGGATTACAGTCTTGTACGTAAACTTGCGCGTGAAGGCTACTGTGTCTGGAGATTAGACATTGCAGGATTTGGAATGTCTGAAGATACAGATGACGGTTTTCGTCCGGATTCCGATTATGCTGCAGAAGATATTGCTGCCGCAGTTGACCAGATTGTCTCGGAAACAGGGCAGGATAAGATTGATGTGCTTGGATGGAGCTGGGGCACCGTAACGGTAAGCCGTTACGCAGCAGCACATCCGGATCATTTGAATAAACTTGTGCTGTATGCTCCGATTTTATCCGGTATTGGAGAATATGAAGTAAAAGAACCATTTCATCACAACACATGGGATCATGCGGCAGAAGATTTTCAGTGTACTGATGACGGTTCATTTGATTATTCCGTCACTGATCCGGTTTTAATAGAAATATGGTGTTCAAATTGCTGGCACTATGATGGAGAATTCAGTCCAAATGGCGGACGAAGAGATGTCTGTGTATCAAAGAAGGAGAAGCTCATTGACCTGACGCGTATAAAGGCACCAACACTGATTATATGTGGAAGTAAAGATCCGTATTTAAATTATGATCTGGTTAATCATTCTCTGGTGGATCTTCCAAAAGGCTCTTCTCTGGAAGTTATTGAGGGAGGATCTCATGTTGTTATGGCTGAGAAGCCATATTATCGCGACTTTCAGGACAGATTGATCCGATTTTTGGAGAAACAGTAAGATAAAAGAGAAGAAAACAAGTGTTTGGATAAGTTCTTTTCATGGATAGAGGAGTAATTACTGATTTTTGCAGGATATATTTGATGTGATTGTTTTGTGACAAATCCTATGATATTCTTCATGCGTAAGAAGGAAAACCAAAAGCTCGTCTCTTAAAAAGCGATGGATCTCAGTAAATCAGGACATTTAATAACGAACCGCAGATGATCCGGCGAACATGGTAATAATTTCAAAAAAGGAATGTTTTATGGAAAACAACAAAAAGTTGAACAGTTCTCAGCTTGAAAAAGTCACTGGCGGTTCCAGAGGCCCTAACGGTTGGGTTTGCGATATTTGCGGCAGTCCCACAGACGGTGATCATATTAATACTTATGCGTTAATACACATTTAGAGGAATATATTGCAAAGCATGGCTGTGGAGACCTCGCCGGCGTCCATTTGAAAGGCCCTCTGTAAGAGTCAGAAAGAATTCGAAGAGCGGAGCTCATCACCTACGGGTGATGGGCTTTTTTACGTTCTGGGGTGGAAAAGCAGGCAGGAATGTGGTATTGTGATTAAGTCATAGGTTAATTGAGAAAGGGGAAAAGATGCTGCTCAATAATGTCGAATCGGATCTGAAAAC
>CACZQE010000382.1 GCA_902783205.1 uncultured Lachnospiraceae bacterium
CATATCAAGAGCTACCTGGTCATTACGGCTCCTGCCCGTATGCAGCTTCTTGCCGGCCTCACCGATCCGGTCTGTAAGAACAGCTTCTACAAAGCTGTGGATGTCTTCATATTCCTCTCCGATTTCAAGGGCTCCGGACTCTACATCCGCAAGAATCCCTTCGATTCCTTCCGTAATCTGACGGCACTCCTCAGCTGTCAGCAGTCCCACCTCAGCCAGCATCCTGGCATGGGCAATGCTGCCTTCCATGTCCTGACGGTAAAACTTCCGGTCAAATCCGATGGAAGCATTGAATCTGTATACCAGTTCATCTGTATCTTTTGTAAAACGTCCGCCCCATAACTGCGCCATGATCAATCCTCCTGATAGATATATAATTCACGTATTTCATTCGTTATATTACAGGAAAACAAAAAGGCAGGCAAGGGGAAATAAAATATTATATATAAATAGGAAAGTGCTTTTGTCTATTATTAACAAAAAATTAAAAGAATGCTTATAATAATCGTTGAGATGTAAATTGACAATTGTAAAGTATTTGTTTAAAATTTAAGAGATACACTATGCGATTTTTTATTGGAGACCCTATGATCGACATACATACACATCTATTATACGGCGTCGATGATGGACCGGACGACTTCAAAGAGTCTGTAGCCATGCTGGAGGAGGCAGCCCGTCAGGGCATTACTCATATTATATTGACGCCCCATTACCGGCGGAGGATGTTTTCTTATCCGAAAGACCGGATCAAAGACCATATGGAGAAACTGATGCCTGAAGCTGACAGGTGCGGAATCCGGATTTATCCCGGATGCGAGTATCATGTTAACAGCAGCATCGTTTCCAATTTTGATGAGGGAAGATGCAGTACCCTTGCCGACAGTCCCTATGTGCTGGCGGAATATGAGTGGCAGACGGAAGCTTCTTATATAAGGAATACCGTCGGTCAGCTGCTCTCAGCGGGGTATCAGCCCATAATCGCCCATGTTGAAAGGTATGAATGCATGCTTAAGGACAAAGACCTGGCAGCGGACATGCAGGATATGGGCGCTCTGATACAAGTTAATGCGGACGCGGTTCTAGGTAAAGAAGGCTGGAGACTGCGGCGTTACACCAAATACCTGATCCGGAACGGATTTGCCGATATTGTGGCCAGTGACAGCCACGGAATCAGCCACCGTTCCTGCCATATGAAGGCATGTTATGAACATGTCGCCAAAAAATTCGGAAATGACACGGCAGACAGCATGTTTATCCGTGTCCCGGAAAAGATACTGAAAACCAGCACATATAACAGGAGTAACAAAAGAGATGGATAATGAACGCTTACAGAACATTCCTCAGCCGGCAGACAGCGGAGATGAGATAGAAATCGATCTTGTCGAGATATTTTATCTTCTGCTGGATCACTGGAAACAGATCGCAGCATCCGCGGTTATGCTGGCGGTAACAGCCCTGCTGTTTACCACTTTTCTTATGACACCTCAGTATTCTTCAACATCAATTCTGTACGTGCTCTCCAAGAGTACATCCATTACCAGCTTTGCTGACATTCAGATCGGCAGCAGTCTGACTACGGATTACATGGAAGTTGTGGGCGGCCGGCCGGTTCTGGACCAGGTTATCGAAGATCTTGAGCTTGACATGGATTACAAAGAGTTGTCTTCCAAGCTTTCTTTTGAGAATCCTGCGGATTCCCGAATGCTGAAGATCACGGCCACGGACGAGAACCCCAAGCTTGCCAAGAAAATCGTCGACGATGTAGCAAAGATATCCTCATCCTATATAGCCGAAAAAATGGCACAGGATTCTCCTTCCATCATCCAGTACGGTTATATCACCAACCGGCCGGTTTCCCCCAGAAGAGGGAGGACTACGATCATAGCCGGTATTCTGGGCGCTCTGCTCATGATGGGTGTAGTAGTTGCAAATTACCTGATTAATGATACCATCATTACGCCGGATGACCTTGAAAGAAAGGTTGGCATCAATGTCCTTGGAACCATTCCTCTTGATGAGAAGGAGGCTAAACTGGACAGAGAAAGCCGAAAGAAACGTAAAAAGATGAGACGTGAAAGAAGGAGGAGAAAAAATGGTTGAATTTCGTAATCTTTCAGAGCTTGGCTATGAGCTCACGGAATCCCTTCGAGCCATAAAAACCAATCTGCAATTTCTGGGAGATGATATAAAGACAATCCTTTTTACCAGCTCTGCTCCCAATGAGGGGAAGAGTACGGTAGTCTTTTCCCTGGCCAGATCCATGGCCACATCCGGAAAAAAGGTCCTTCTTATTGATGCAGATATACGTAAATCTGTTCTTGTAGGACGTTTGATGGCAAAAAATACTGAAGGAAGAACCATTCTGGGCCTGACCCATTATCTTTCGGGACAGAATTCTATTGAAGAAGTCCTTTATGAGACTAATGTAAAAGGAATTTCCATTATCTTTTCCGGACCTTCCGTGGTTAACCCGACAGAAATTCTGGAGAAAAAGTATTTTGGCAGGCTGCTTGAATCAGTAAAGGATAATTATGACTACATCCTGATTGATTCTCCGCCCATAGGCGCTGCCATTGACGCGGCAGTGCTGGCAAGGCACTGTGACGGTGTAGTCCTGATCGTTGCTCAGGATATGGTGCATTCCCGTGCTATTGCCGCCACAAAGAAACAGATGGAAGCGGCAGGTGTTCCCATACTGGGGGCCATCATGAATAAGGTGGATACCAAGAACTCACGCTACGGCGGCTATTACGGAAGTTATTATGGCAGCTACTATGG
>CACZQE010000383.1 GCA_902783205.1 uncultured Lachnospiraceae bacterium
GATCGTTGTAAACTGTATCATCCTGGGAAGAGCGGAGTCCTATGCCAGCAAGAACGGTCCTGTATCCTCCTTCTTTGACGGAGTGGGTATGGGGCTGGGATTCACTCTGGCGCTGACGATCTTAGGCGGCTTTCGTGAACTGCTGGGCAACGGAACTGTATTCGGCATGACTGTTCTGCCGTCCTCCGTTTATACGCCCATCACCATTTTCATCCTGGCACCCGGCGCATTTTTCGTCCTGTCCTGCCTGATCGCAGTGAAGAACAGAATCGGTATCATCCAGGCAAGGAAAAACGGAGAAAAGTACGAATTTAAAGGCGGCTGCGGCGATTGTTCCAATTGCGGAAATACCTGCTGCGCGAGCCGGAGCTTTTTTGACATGACTGTGGATGCACAGGAAGAGAAAAAAGAAGATAAGAAGGAAGAGGAGGCGAAAGTATGAGAGAACTGTTACTGATCATCATCGGTTCAGCCATTGTAAATAATGTCGTATTGTCCCAGTTCCTCGGACTGTGTCCCTTCCTCGGTGTTTCCAAAAAGACTGACACGGCCTCCGGAATGGGCATCGCGGTAATTTTTGTTATTACCATTGCCGCATTTGTCACTTCAGTGATCTACAAGTTCATCCTTACACCGCTGGATCTGACCTATCTGCAGACCATCGTCTTCATCCTGATCATTGCCGCTCTGGTTCAGTTTGTGGAAATGTTCCTGAAGAAATCCATGCCGGCTCTCTATGAGTCATTAGGCGTCTTTCTTCCCCTGATCACCACCAACTGTGCGGTACTGGGTGTGGCCCTTAACGCGGTTCAGTACAAGTACGGGATCCTGGAATCTGTGATCTACGGTCTGGGAATCTCCGTGGGATTTACCATCGCCATCGTAATTCTGGCAGGTATCCGTGAAAACATGGAACATAATGACATCCCGGAATCCTGGCAG
Source organism: uncultured Lachnospiraceae bacterium (assembly GCA_902783205.1). The sequence goes on from CACZQE010000383.1 coordinate 943, forward strand.
GGCATGCCGATCGTTATGGTGACGGCAGGCCTTATGTCCATTGCCTTTTTCGGATTTTCCGGAATCATATAGAAGGAGGGATGATATATGAGTATTAACGGAATCATCCTTGCCGCGGCGGTCGTAGGGGGAACCGGCCTTGTCATATCCGTTCTCCTGGGCATCGCTTCCGAGAAATTCAAAGTACCTGTAGATGAGAAGGAAATCGCCGTACGTGACTGCCTGCCGGGCAACAACTGCGGCGGATGCGGATTCGCCGGCTGTGACGCTCTGGCGAAGGCCATTGCGGCCGGAGAGGCGGAAGTCGGTTCCTGTCCTGTCGGCGGCAAGGCTGTAGCAGATCAGATCGCGGCCATCATGGGTGTGGAGAGCGGAGACGATGAAAGAAAAGTCGCCTTTGTCAAATGTGCCGGCACCTGTGAGATTGCCAAAAGCAAATATCAGTATGACGGAATAGAGGACTGCGTCAGCGCTGTCAGCGTACCCGGCGGCGGACCCAAAGCCTGTGCTTACGGATGTACCGGTTTCGGTTCCTGCGTGAAGGTATGCGACTTTGACGCTATCCATGTAGTCAACGGAATCGCCCTTGTGGACGAGGAAAAATGTGTGGCATGCGGCAAATGTGTTGCCACCTGCCCCAAATCCCTGATCGAGCTGGTGCCCTATCAGCAGAAATACAAGGTTCAGTGCAGCTCGAAAGAGTTCGGAAAGCCTGTGAAGGAAGTCTGCGGGACCGGATGTATCGGCTGCAAGATGTGTACCAGAGTCTGTGAGTTTGATGCCATCAGTGTGGAAAATAACATCGCAAAGATTGATTACAGCAAGTGTACCGCCTGCGGCGCATGCGCTGAAAAGTGTCCGTCCAAGGTCATCCGTTAGACATTTACATTTATATAACAGTTCATGCGGAATCTCTTAATAAAACTGCAAGAGATTCCGCACTTTTTTTTCACAAAAAAATTGTATACTGTATAAATGTATAATTAGAATGCAAGGATGTGAGAATATGCCATATGTACGTTTTGCCGGCACATTTAAAAGTGCCGCCGGGAATGCGGGAACAGGCTATTATATTTATACTCCCGAGACGGATGTGACAGCAGTGCTGCAGATTATTCACGACTGGGGAGAAGAGATCAGAGATTACAGGCAGGTAATTCATTACCTGACGGATCACGGAATCGCAGTGTGCGGATGTGACCTGACAGGCCACGGGGCTTCAGCCGAGGGGGCTAAGGGTTCCTTTGCGGCCCACAACGGCTGGTCCTGCCTTGTGAAGGATCAGAAAAAGCTTTTCAGGATTGCAAGGAAGACATTTCCCGGTGCGCCCTGTTATGTTTACGGGCAGGGGCTGGGAGCGCTCATCGCCCGTCTCTTCTGCATCAAAAATGAGGACGTGGACGGTCTGATCCTGGGCGGAGTTCCCGGTATTCAACGTTTTAATCATACCATTGTGCTGGGGACGGGGCTGATCAAACGTATAAAATCCCCTTCTTTCCAGATCAGAAAAATGACGGACATGGTAACAGGAAACCTCAACCGGGGTTTTCCTGAAGAAGAAGGGATTCATGCCTGGTACTCCGAGAACCCTGAGGCCAGAAAGAAGTATGAGCAGAAGAAGCCTTCCCGGATACCTTTTTCCGTGTCTGTCGTGGAAGATATGCTGAAAATGGTTTCTCTGTGTCAGGTCCGGACCTGCTGCCGCAATATTAAAGAAGGACTGCCGGTTTTCCTGGCCGGAGGCAGTGCTGATCCTGTCTGCCGCAAAGGCAGGGAATTGCAGCATGCAGCCCGCTGTTATGAGCAGGCCGGTCATCCGGCTGAGGTGAAGATTTACGAGGGAGTGCGCCATTCCCTCAAGGACAGCTTTATCTGGAATGAAGTATTCGAAGATATGTTACAATGGATCAGGAGAAACATCCCTGATGAAGAGGAGGATGATATCGGTCCGGCACCGGAGGCTTGATTCCGGAAAACGAACCTGTTATCATTTTTAAAGAAGACTACCTGGAGGTGAAAAGGAAATGAAATGCCCCTTCTGCGGACTTGACAATACGAGAGTAATCGATTCCAGACCGGCTGATGACAATGCGTCCATCCGCCGCAGGCGGCAGTGCGACGAGTGCGGCAAGCGTTTTACCACTTATGAGAGAGTGGAGATCATGCCCCTGACTGTCATCAAAAAGGATCACACAAGAGAGCCCTACGACAGGAATAAGATTCTCTCAGGCATCCTTCGTGCCTGTCACAAGCGTCCGGTACCGATCGAGAAGATTGAGGAGACTGTCAACCAGATCGAAAATGAACTCTACAATCTTGAGTTCAAGGAGATTGAAAGCGACCGGATCGGAGAGATCGTCATGGAGCATCTGCGCCACCTGGAGCAGGTAGCATATGTCCGTTTCGCCTCGGTATATCGTGAATTCAAAGATGTGAACACATTTATGAATGAGCTGAAGAAGATGCTGGATGAGAAACCGGAGGCGCAGTAGAAGCTGCTGCTTCCGGCAGATAATAAAATAATAATTACAAAAGATCCGCCTATATCTTATGATGCAGGTTGAGTAAAGGGACTGCTAAAGCACTCATAGAATCTGTCTCTGAAGGGAATCAACTGCGCAAACTCGCGTTCTCGCGACAAGCAGCTGCTTCCGGCAGATAATAAAAAGACTATAAAAACAAAAAGGCTCATCTATATCTTATGATGCAGGTAGAGTAAAGGGACTGCTAAAACACTCATAGAATCTGTCTCTGAAGGGAATCAACTGCGCAAACTCGC
>CACZQE010000384.1 GCA_902783205.1 uncultured Lachnospiraceae bacterium
ATAATAGAAGAAACTGCAATTGTGGGAAATGTTCTCCAGAAACAGTTCCATCCGGTAGCCGATCCTCTTACGGTCAACCGTATCCATAGTGTCAAGCCCCGGTATTGTTATCAGGATGATCTGAAAATCCCCATCCACATCATAATACTGGAGCAGTTCTTCTCTGGCAGCCGGCACCGAATCCGATGATCTGATAGATTTAATAAAAGCAGCACTAATCTGCTCGTCCGTCATACCCTGCAGGAAGATCCGGACACTGAGGTCCTTGATCATGTCTGTAATGTATATCTCCCAGGGAACAACCAGCAGAGGCAGACCCAGCTCATCACAAAGATCCACGACCGGCTGTGAGATCTCATTGACATAAAAACCGGTATTAACAATCAGTCCGGCAGCATGATGTTCGCTCAGCATACGGACCAGAGGAATCAGCTTCTCCTCACTGTCAAATCCCATCCCCGTCGTGACGGCAAGTTCCTTTCCCACAAAATTCCGCAGGATCGTATAATCCTCCACCATGAGCACCCAGCTGATGGAATTTGCCCATCCTTCATGGCCGGCGATCATGGACAACTGATAACGGTCTCCTGTCAGTGTCAGCATATCTTCAATAGTAAATCCCATTTCAATACCCTCCTGTAGCCATTGTGCTCCAAGCACTAATAAACACTTTTTATTCTAGCTTATAGCCTATTGAAAAGCAAATCCTATATGATATTCTTGTTACAGAAGTCAAAAACATCATAAAAAAATAGCAGGGGGTGCGAATTATGTCAATTTACAGCGTATTTATTTATGAAAAGCATAACTTACAGGATTACAGACCGGATTGGATGAATACAGAGCGTTATGATTATTGTGAGCAGTCCGGCAACAGTGTAGCTCCCAGGGGATTATTCAAAAACTTATTTTCCCGTTTATCTGCAAACAGATAGATCTGTTTAACAGATAAAATCAAAAACAACGCGCTTCCGTAAAAACGGAGCGCTTTTTTTATACAAAAAGGAGGAGACACCGCAGCGGCGATGTCTCCTTCTTTTTTGCGTTAATCTCTTTTCTTCTTATCTTTTTGATTTATGTTCTATGCCTCTGCTGTCTGCCCACTGTGCCGCCGGCGAATCGTCAGGACAGATCAGGGTCATCCCTTGCAGGACTTCCTCGGTATCGTAAATCCAGTTCTCCGGCAGGGCGTCACAGGGTCCTTTGATTTCCACCAGCTTCAGGCCGGGGGCAACATAAACTACAGCCAAGGGGACATCTTCCTGTTTCTGCTGAAGACCTCCCGCAAGGATCAGCTCTTCCAGTTCCTGACAATTATGTATAGGTGATTCCAGGCTGTTCTCCCTGGCAGAACCCATACACTGAATTACAGTAGATGGGATGGTAAGCTTCCTGCAGGGAAGACTGCTGATCGCATTTGGCGCGATATACTTTACCTCCGACGGCAGTACGATTTCTTTTGACTGATCCCCGCAGGCCAGTAGGATACCATCTCCCACGATCAGATAATCTTTCTTTTTCATCTGCTCTTCCAGCCAGGGGGTCATGTCAAATGCGTACTCATCTATATAGCGGACAGAATCCGGAATATTGACTTTGGCAATCTCACTTTCCGCAAATGCCTTGTAGCCGATCTTCTCCAGACCGTCAGGAAGAATCACTTCCACAGCGTTATCACTTTTGCAGGCATACTTTTCAATCCTTTTTACCCCGTCCGGAACCTTTATGACATCCAGACCTTCGGGAACACTGAGCAGGCGGTCCCCGACAACCTGATACCCGTTCTCATCATAAAAGAGTTCATCAAAAGCATTGGTCCAGGATGTCGCTGACCAGATCGATCCGGCATCAAAGGTTAATATGGCATGGTTCCTGTCACTGGCATAGTCTTCTCTTCCCAGGACCATGGGACCCCGTCTGTACTTATTGGTCTTCATCCATGCAAGCATGGTCCCGTCTTCAGCAGAATAAAAGCTGACCCGGGTCACATGATTGTAGAGTATGAAGGTGCCTCCATTATAGTTGCCGGCACTCTCATAGCCAAGATACTCAAGAAGAGCAAAAACCTTTTCCTGTGAGCCCTCTCCCTTTTCTTTCAGAAGTGAAACGTATTCTTCGGGGAAATCATCTTCATCTGCCGGCTTGAATTCATAACCCTCATAGATCTTAGGATTATCTGTAATATAGTTGTCTATATCGTTCGGAATGAGGGGGTAGTCCTCACTGTCGGTAATTTTTAAAAAAGGTCCGGAAATCTCTTTTCCATCCAGAAGATCCCGGTGCAGAGAAAGATCCAGGTCTTCCGGAAAAGTCCGTTCATCATAATTCTCCAGAATCATGGAGATTTCTTTCTTATACGGGCCTTTAGCCTCTATCTGCTGACTTTCCTCATCTTCTGTTGTGGCCTCACTTTTCCCTCCCCCGGCACCGCCGCATCCCGACAGAGCTGTCAAAGCCAGGAGAAAGATCAGAAAAAAAGACAGATATTTTTTCATTGTTCGCTCCTTTCTCAAATAAAAATGCAGGAGTAATCATGCCTTCGTCGGACAATGCATTTATCTTGCGGCTCTGTGAGCTACATTATTGTAATCTGCCCATCTGGCTGCCGGCGAATCATCCGGACATATCAGGGTCATATTTTTTTTCACATCAGTATACTGAATCAGGAAATTCTCAGGCAGTTCGCCTGACTGCGCGGTTATTTCCACTGTCTTAAGATTCTTGCAGTGAGCCATGACAACGATTCCCGGGCCTTCAACATCTTCCTTCAGTCCCCCTTCTATCACCAGGTCTTCCAGCTGCTCGCAATCCATGATTGCTGCATAGCTGCTGCTGTTGGGGTGCGATGCAGAGCCACAGCATTCTATGACCGTAGAAGGGATGGTGATTTTCTTACAGGGCAGTCCCGACAAAGCTCCGGGCGCAATGTATTTCACATTTGACGGAATAACGATTTCCTCGGACTGGTCAGTGCAGTTTATAAGTATTCCGTCTCCCACTACCAGGTAACCGTCCTTTCCGGCCTCTTCCAGCCAGGGTGTGTCGCTGAATGCAAATATATCCACATAGTTTACACCGGAGGGTATGGAGGCTTTTTCGAGCGCCCCGTTTGCAAAAGCAGAGGCGCCGATGTACTTCACACTGTCCGGCAGGATCAGTTCCGTTGCCTGTGTTCCGTTGGCTGCCACTGAATCGATCCTTGTTACTCCATCAGGAACCTCTATTGTGCTGACATCCTCAGGAACTGACAGAAGGCGGTCCCCGATAACCTGATAGCCGTTTTCATCATAGAAGAGTTCATCCAGTGCGTATGTCCAGGCTGTTTCAGACCAGATGGTACCATTATCATACTTAAAGATTGCATGCGTACCGTCACTGCCGTACTGGTCTGTACGCATGATGATGGGACCGGACCGGGTCCTGTTGGTATTCATCCAGGCAAGCAGGCTTCCGTCCTCAAGCGAATAGAAACTGACCCTTGTCACATGATTGTAGAGGATAAAGTTTCCATTGTTATACTCACCCACCTGGTCATAACCGGTATACTCCAGCAGTGCAAAAACAGGCCCTTTGGATTCTTCAGAAACCGGTACGTCCTTATCATCTGCATGAAATAAATCCATATATTCTTTCGGCAGATCGTCATCATCAATGGTGGTAAACTTGTAGCCGTCAGCAATGTCAGGATTGTCAACAATGGCGTCCTCGACAAGGTCAGGTATGAAAGGATTGCCGTCTGTGTCACAGATTTTCAGGAAAGGTCCTGTCACATCCTCATTATTCAGCAGGCCCTTGTGAGTCTGAAGATCCAGGTCTTCGGGAAATGTCCTTTCATTATAGACCTTCTCAATCATGGCAATAGCCTTCTCATTAAGGTCTTCCCTGGTCACGGTTTTCCCGCCCGGACCGCTGCAGGCAGTCGAAAAAGCGGAAAGTAACAGGCAGATCATCAAGATACTCAGAAATCGTTTCATCCTATCGCCCCCTCCATTATGTTTTCATTAATGCAAGTATATTTTCATGATTCTCTTATTAATATTATAGCATAATTATTAGTACTATAGTCTTTCTTATTGTCCGGCTGCAAAAAAAGCTGCCTGACTGATGGGAAAGTTCATTAACAGTTCCCGCTTCAGCCAGGCAGCTTCTTTATTCTTCCTTTTTTTCTTTTTTCTCTTTCTTTTCAAGGTAACGGTCCAGCTGCAGTTTCAGCAGAGCGGCAATAGGAACCGCTACGATCATGCCGACAAGTCCGCCGATCACACCTCCGCCAAGCAGGGCCGCAATCACCAGCAGGGCATGTACTTCTAT
>CACZQE010000385.1 GCA_902783205.1 uncultured Lachnospiraceae bacterium
CTTTTGTCTTCCCGCTCACCCCGATATCCTTTATCGCTCAGAGTGATCACGGCTGCAGTCAGGGCCGTTTCCGGATCTCTTCCCAGGCATTCCACCCGGTCTCCCACGCGTACGGTTCCTCCCTTTTTTACCAGGGCAAATACACCTTCACGGGGCATGATGCAGTCACCCATGGTCCGGTAGATGGCACAGTGGCTGTGACATTCCTTGCCGATCTGGCTCATCTCAAGGATTACGTCCCCGATCCTGAACCTGGTGCCGACAGGCAGGGTACGGAAATCAAATCCCTCCACGATCATATTCTCTCCGAAGTCTCCATAGACCACTTCTGCTCCCTTTTCCCGGAAAGCATCGATTTTTTCCCGGGACAGAAGGCTGATCTGGCGGTGCCACTTTCCCGCGTGGGCATCGCCTTCAATCCCCCAGTTTTCCTTAAGACAGGCTTCCTGGACTTGGTGTTTTTTTGTACCTTTTTTCTCACTGATACAGATGCCTTTCAGCACCCCATATTTATCCGTCAAAATGTTTATCCCCCTATAGCGATCATCTGTTTGTCTTCTGTTATCTCTTCCCGGTTACCGAAACAGTGGGCATCCGGTTTGTTATATATTACTTCTCTTAGAATCTCTTTTACTGCCTCCTCACCCTGACGGCGAAGCACATCCCGGATGTTTTTCACCGGTGCAAAGCAGAGGCAGGGCTTCAGGTCTCCCGTGGCCGACATGCGGATCCGGTTGCAGCTGTCGCAGAACTTACCGTGTACCGGACTGATCAGGCCGATGCTTCCTTTCCATCCGGGAATCCTGTAATAGACAGCCGGGCCGTTTCCGTGAACCCGCTGGTCCTGCCTGAGATCCGGATAATCCCGCCTCAGTCTGGCCAGGATTTTCTCATTGGATACCCCTTCATAATTCTTTCCGGAGCCTATGGGCATCATCTCGATCAGTCGTACATCCACCGGCCGGCTTCGGGCCAGGCCGGTCAGATCTGCCCATTCATGATCATTGATTCCCTTCATGAGTACAGTGTTAACCTTTACCCTGATTCCGGCAGCCAGGGCTTCATCCAGGCCCTTCAGCACCTGATTCAGGCCGTCTCTGCCTGTAATGCTCTTATAGTTTCCCCTGTCCAGTGTGTCCAGACTGATATTGATCCCGTCCAGACCGGCCCGGACCAGATCCGGCAAATACTGAGAGAGGAGAATGCCATTGCTGGTCATGGTAATCTGGCGGATTCCCTCCAGCTGCCGGAGCATGGATACAAGGCTGACCAGTCCTCTCCTCACCAGGGGTTCTCCGCCGGTGATCTTAATACGGTCGATCCCCAGATGCGAAGCCTGCCTGCAGACCGCTGTAATCTCCTCAAAGGTCAGAAGATCTGACATGGGAAGGATCTCTACTCCCTCCGGCATGCAGTAGCGGCAGCGAAGATTACATTTGTCCGTGACGGATATCCGCATGTAATTGATCTCTCTCCCCAGCCGGTCACGCATGGAAATCACCGCTCTTTCCCCCGGACTTATGGAGCAGATGTACATTTGAGATCACCATTGCCCGGTCAACTGCCTTGCACATATCGTAGATCGTCAGAAGGGCGATCTGGACCCCGGTCAGGGCTTCCATCTCCACACCGGTTTTCCCGGTCGTCCGGACCTTGCAGAATGCCCGGATGACATGCCGGTCATCCTTTGTCTCAAACCGGACTTCCAGTCCGGTCAGATTCAGATTATGGCAGAGGGGAATCAGGTCGGAAGTCTTTTTTGCCCCCATGATCCCGGCAATCCTGGCGACGCCCAGCACATCCCCCTTCTTCATCCTGCCTTCTTTTACTTTTTCATAGCATTCTTCAGACATGCTTATATCCCCGCAGGCAAGAGCCTCGCGGCATGTCACGTCTTTTTCGGAAACATCTACCATCCATGCATTTCCGTCTGAATCAAAATGTGTAAATTCCATGGAACACCTACTTTCCAAAACCGCAGGCAGGGAAGGTGCAGACAGGACAATTGAGGCACAGTCCTCCCTCTCCCAGATCTGCAAGTTCGCCGGCAGTAACCATATCTCCGGCCAAAAGCCGGGGCAGCATCAGGTCGAAGATTGTTCTCCCCGCATACATGACGCAGCCGGGCAGACCGGCGACCGGTATGCTTTCATTGTAATATCCCAGCAGGAACATGGCGCCCGGAAGAACCGGCGCTCCATAGGAGACGATCCGGGCTCCTGTATTTTTTATGGCCAGAGGGGTGCGGTCATCGGGATCCACACTCATGCCGCCGGTGCAGAGGACAAGGTCTACTCCCTCCTCGATCTGGGAAAGAATGGCTTTTGTTATCATCTCATGATTATCGTCACATATGGTGTGGCTGATGATCTCCACATCATATTCGGCCAGTTTTCTTTCAATCACGGGAGTAAAGGTATCCTTGATCCTCCCACTGTATACTTCGCTTCCGGTGGTAACCAGGCCGGCTTTTTTCTTTGTAAAGGGGAGAATGTTCAGGAGCGGTTCTTTGCCGGCCGCTTCCCTGGCCTTCTCCATCTTTTCCTTCTCTATCACCAGAGGGATTATCCGGGTTCCCGCCACCTTGTCACCTTTGCGGACGGGAAAATCACCGTGCCGGGCTGCAATCATCATTTCTCCCAGCCCGTTCACTGCCCGGAGTCTGTCCCGGCGGATCTTCAGAAGACCGTCCATATTGGCGGTCAGTTCAATCTTTCCCTCTTTTACCTCCGAGGCATCCATTCCTTTACCCTGGCAGATTTCTCTAAGGATCTCAGCCGCCTCGTTTTCATGGAGCATGTTCTCATTGCATTCCCATACATAGACATTTTCCTTGCCCACGGAAAGAAGGACCGGAATGTCCTCCTCCCGGATGATATGTCCTTTTCGGAAGACCGGCCCCTTTTTCTCCCCCACGATAATCTGGGTAATATCATGGCAAAGGACCTGGCCGACCGCATCTGTTACTTTCATTGTTTTCATGGCTGACTCCTCACACTGCAAAACTATTAGCCGGAACTTTCAGCATCAATACAAAAGGAGGACCGTCCAAAAAAAGACAGTCCTCCCCTATAATCACTGTCTCCTTCTCAAACACGGAAAGTCATACCGTTTCCCGTATGGCTCTGCGTCCGGAAGTCTTCCGGACTACGGTCTGCAGGCCGTGGATCTCTCTTTAGGTCTGCAGACTCGGAAACAAATATAGTTTTATATTTATTATATTATATCAGAATTACCGGCGGCCGGAAATAGTAAAAATCAGTTGTTCTCAGTAAACACCGGTCATGGTCTTTACTACTATATTCTCATTCTCGCTGATCTTATTCTTTTCTTTTAATCCTTCAACCATGTCCACGTCGCTGATCGCGCCCTCTTTATGTACTACGATCCGGTTGGTCTTGCCTTCTGCCAGTATGGTCACGGCATGATGTCCCATCCTGGTTGCGTTCACACGGTCACGGGCGCTGGGAATGCCGCCCCGCTGCACTGCCTTTCCGCCTGCATTTCAACCTTCAAAACTTATGGGAAATCATTAACAATTACTCTGTCTGAGTCTCATTATAAAAGCGGAAAAACAAATGTCAAACGGCTGAAAACGGCAGGATTAGTAATTAAAACCGGCAGGGAAGTAATCAAAATTTTGATTATTTCCCTGCCGGTTTGAAAAGTCTGATATCAGGGTGATTCAGATTAGTAATCAGCATCCTTTTTATGCTTTTTTCTGCCTCTCCCAAAAATATATTAAATTTATGTTAATTTTTCTGATTATGTCTTAGCCCTGCTGCAGTTCCTTTATTCTCTCAAGACCATTATCCAGGATGGGTGCCAGCGACGGTTCATATTTTTTTGCTGCATCCACGACCTTGGCAGCGGTCTTTAATTTTGACATGCTAATCTCCTTATCGGGATTCTTTATGTAGTCATAGATTGCATTCACTAAAGGCTGGGAAACAGACTTATAGGCACCAGCTTCCATTTTCGGTTCGATCGTCTCCCGGATCTCCCTGATTTCTTCTTCGGTAAAGATATCCGTGACTTTTACTGTCTTCTTTTCTTTTTTAGGGCCAAACAAATCCATAGTTTCCTATCCTCCTTCTTATTGATCAGCTGATACTCCTTTAACATTTATTCATCTCACCCGTCAGCCTGTCAGCAGCTTCATTGAGCCTTGCCCAGTCTTCCGGTGACAAATCCAGTTCAAAGCTTCCGGCATTTTCCACTACCCGCTCTCTTTTCTGAGCGCCAACGATACAGGTATGAACAAAGGGTTTCTCAATGCTCCATTTGAGAGCAATCCGGGACAGGGGTATGCCGCCGTTTTCATGAGATACCTGATCCATTACCCTGATCAGTTCCATGACTTTTGAAAACATGGGTTCCTGAAAATGCTTATAGAAGCGGTTCCGGCTGTCTGCTGCCGGGAAAGTCATCAGTTTGCGGTATTTCCCGGTGAGTATTCCTCCGCCCAGAGAGCCGTAGGTCATTACACCCATACCCTGGCCGGCTGCCCATTTCATGAACTCCTCCGCATCCCGGTTTACCATGGAATAGTGTGGCTGGAAAGCCTCGATTTCCCCGTACCGGCTGATTTCCTTCATCTGGTCGATGCTGAAATTTGACACGCCGATATGGAGGATCTTGCCTTCCTTCTTCAGCCTGTTCAGAGCGTCCATGGTTTCCTCAAAGGGAGTATCCGGATCCGGCCAGTGGATCAGCATAAGGTCGATGTAGTCCGTCCCGAGATTGATCAGGGACCGGTCGCACTGCCGGATTACGGAATCATAACGGCCATCCCGTATATAGGTGATTCCGTCCTTAAATACATTGCCGCATTTTGTTGAAATATATACCCGGCTGCGGACATTGTTATCCTTTAATACTTTTCCCAGAAAGCGCTCAGCGGCGCCTGCATTATAAGCGGGGGCCGTATCAAAGAAATTGATTCCTTCCTCAAGGGCAGCCTTGATGGCGTCCGTCTTCACTTCATCATCATAGACATCCCAGCCGACGCCTCCCATTCCCCAGGTGCCCAGGGTCATGGCAGACACATTCATTCCGGTTTTTCCAAATGTATTGTATTTCATCTTTTTCCCTTTCTCAATACCCGGTCTGCCATTCCCGGGTATTCTGTTCTGATGACCGAACGCACAAAGCCTCTGATCAGTCGGTTGATCCGGTCAGGCCGGTCGGTATTGGCGTTGTGGCCTGCTCCCCTGATCCACCGGATAGGTATGCCGGATTCCCTGTGCCAGGCTTTATTAAAACGGATACAGGATCCCGCATGGTCCCTTGTCCCGCAGATCAGCAGGGCGGGGCAGGGGATCCGGTAGGGCAGATCTGCCTCGACGGCCTCTGCCAGTATCTTAAAGCCGTGGCCTGAAAGCCTTGCATATCTTTCCTGATCGCCGTCATAGGTCATCATCATGCTGTGCATCAGGCTTCTGCCGTATTCTGAAACCGCCACCCCATTACACCCCTGTTTTAAAAGGATTTTCCAGGGGTAATGTCTGTATACGGGTTCCATCCTCTTAAGAAGCCATAACTCAAGGCCGGTCATGTACTTCCTCTGCAGAGGGGCGGAGTCGATGGATATGAAGCCTTTCAGTTTGTCCGGATAGAGCTGGGCATACATTTGCCCCACATATCCGCCCATCGACTGTCCGATGATGACGGGGGAACGGAAATCCTCCAGTTCGAGTATTTTATCCAGCCATTTTGCTTTATCTGCCAGACTGAAGTTCATCTCAAAAGGCCAGGAAGATGCGTGCCCGGGCGCATCCCAGACAAGCAGACGGGCTTTCCCTTCAAAATAACTGATCTGCTTTTCAAAGAGTCTGTGATCTGCTGTCAGACCCGGAAGGAAAACAAGTTCCGGAAGAATGTCTGATCCGGACCCGCTGACCAGGTAATGTATAGGGCCTTTTTCTGTTTGGTAAATCTTTTCTTTCATTCTATCCTTTTTCTGATCAACACTACATGTTCTTTTATGAATTATAAGTTGAAATACATAAAAAATCAATTTGAAAAGAAAGGAATATCCGAAGCCTGCTCCCGACCCGTCAGTTTCTGTTTTCTGCTCATGAAATCCATGTGACAGTTCTGTGACATTCGCCGTGATATAGTTAGATCACAAAGCAAGCAAACAGCTGATAATTATTTAAAAAAAAGGAGGACACAAACATGAAGAAAATGAATTTAGAAGAATTAGGAAAAGTATCAGGCGGAAGCATTCTTACACTCAGCCCGGTTTTTGATAACTTTGCTGTTGAAGCTTATATCCCCGGTGGCAATCTTAA
>CACZQE010000386.1 GCA_902783205.1 uncultured Lachnospiraceae bacterium
GAAAAATAAACTCATTTAATAAGTAAACTCCTTATACCCCATAATCTCTTATTATTTATACCAAAAGTATACATACACTTTTCCATAAAAGGCTTCTCCGTGCGCATCAGCCTGCGCGCGCGGAGGGGCCTTTTTCCGGTATAGCGGGTCTTGCCTGCCCCGGCTTCTTACTATATAATAAACTTATCTAAAAGAATTGAGAAAAGAGGTTTGATATGGACAGAGCTACATCCAGAAGAAAGATCAGGCTGGATATGATCCGCCTGCTGAAGCACGAACAGGAACTGACCAGGCAGGAGATCGCCGGCCGCCTTAAGATCAGTATGCCCACGGCACTGGCCGCCATAGAAGAGCTTCTGTCCCGGGATGTGATCACGGAAGTGGGAGAGCAGGCCTCCACAGGAGGGAGGCGGGCCAAAGTCTTTTCCCTGCAGAAGGAAGGCCGTTACGGGATCGGTATCCAGATTACCAGAAAGCATGTGCGCTTTGCCCTGACCAACCTGGCCGGGCAGGTGTCGGACTTTCAGAAGATCACGCATCCCTTTGCGGACCGGCCCGACTGGTACCGGACCCTGGGAGCAAAGCTGCTGGACTTTATCCTGGCGGCGGGAATCGATGAGAGAAAGGTCATAGGCGCAGGTCTTTCTTTCCCCGGCATCATCGACCATGACAGCCGGATGATTCTTCACTCCCATGTCTTTTCCCTCAGAAATGTCAGTCTGGACCGTTTCTACAAATGTATTGCCTTCCCTCTGATCATTGAAAACGACGCCAACTGTGCCTGCTTTTCAGAGCAGATCCGTGACAGGGAGACATATTTCTACCTTTCTCTGAATGAATCGGTGGGCGGGGCCATCATGTCAGGCGGCCGCCTGCACAAGGGAATGCGCTGGAAGGCAGGGGAAGCCGGCCATGTGCTCATCCGCCCCGGCGGGAAAAGCTGCTACTGCGGCAAGAAAGGCTGCGCCGATCCCTATCTGAACACCGGCGTCCTGGCCGGACCGGAAGAAGACCTGGACACATTTTTCTCCAGACTGGAAGCCGGGGACAGTGAGAGCCTTGCCTGCTGGGAAGCATATCTGGAGGACCTGGCAATTCTGGTCAGCAATCTCAATATGATCCTGGATATGGACATTGTTCTTGGCGGCGATGTGGGCGCCCGCATGGAACCCTACATGGACCGTCTGTCGGAAATAACGGAAAAGTATGACATGTTCTCCCGGGACGTGGACTACCTTTCATGCTGCCGCTGCAGGGAACACATTTTCACCGTGGGGGCTGCCATGAGAGCCGTGGAACATTTTGACGAAAGGATTCTTGATGTATAAGCCGTCAGAAGCGGGAACAATTGGACATTTTAAGACAAATGTACAATTACATAGACATGAAAATGATGTAATATATCAGTATAAGGGAAACAAGGGGAAATTCTGCCCCTTTTTCATGCATGTAATTTATTATGGAGGTAAAGTGATATGTATGACATTATTGTAATTGGAGCCGGTGTCACGGGTTCCTGTACAGCAAGAGCTCTGTCAAAGTACCAGGTGGACATGTGCGTAATCGAAAAGGGCGATGACGTGTGCTCCGGAACATCCAAAGCTAACAGCGCGATTGTTCATGGTGGCTATGACTGTAAGCCGGGAACATTGATGGCTAAGATGAATGTTCGTGGTAATGAGCTTATGTACCAGCTGGCAGAAGAACTTGACTTTCCGGTAAAGAAGAACGGTTCCCTGATCGTTTGTACAGTTCCGGAAGAGAGAGGCAAGCTTGATGTCCTCCTTGATCAGGGTATTAAGAACGGTGTACCCGGTGTCCGCATCGTGGAGAAGGAAGAGCTTCTTGAGATGGAGCACAATCTTACACCGAATGCTGTAGCAGCATTATACGTTCCTACAGGCGGTCTGGTAGACCCATTCAATATGTGTGTTGCATTTGCTGAGAACGCAGCAGTAAACGGCACAGAGTTCAAGTTTGAGACAACTGTTGAAAATATCGTCAAGAAAGACGGTTATTATGAAGTAGTAACAGATAAGGGAACCTTCGAGACAAAGATCGTTATCAATGCTGCAGGTGTTTACGCTGACCAGATGCACAACTTTGTCAGTGAGAAGAAGATGAAGATCATCGCTCGTAAAGGTGAGTATCTCCTTATGGACCATGAGCTGGGTGACTACTTCAACGCAACTGTATTCCCGCTGCCGGGC
The DNA here is from genome assembly GCA_902783205.1 of uncultured Lachnospiraceae bacterium. The sequence goes on from CACZQE010000386.1 coordinate 2,211, forward strand.
AAGATGGGTAAAGGTATCCTGACTGCTCCGACTATCCACGGCAACCTCTTTGTAGGACCTTCCGCAACAGATCAGGAAGACAAAGAAGATACCAGTACAACACAGGAAATCATCGATGACCTTGTATACAAGGCACAGCACAGCTACCTGACCAAAGATGTCCTGCCCATGGGCAAGGTTATCACTTCCTTCGCAGGCCTTCGTGCCCATGAAGAGAACCATGAGTTCATCATTGAGGAAGTAGCGGATGCTCCCGGATTCTTTGATGCTGCAGGTATCGAGTCCCCCGGTCTTACAAGTGCTCCTGCAATCGCAGAGAGGATTGAAGGACTTGTACAGGGTAAGTACAACTTCGATAAGAAAGAAGATTTTGTAGCTAAGCGTAAAGGTTTCATTAAGATGGATCAGCTTTCCTTAGAGGAGAGAAACGAACTGATCAAGAAGAATCCTCTTTACGGCAATATCATCTGCCGTTGTGAGATGGTTACAGAGGGTGAGATCGTAGATGCGATCAATCGTCCGGTCGGCGCTAAGTCCATGGACGCCATCAAGCGTCGTACCCGTGCAGGAATGGGCCGCTGCCAGGCTGGTTTCTGTACACCGAAGACCATGGAGATCCTTTCCAGAGAGCTTGGCATTCCGATGACGGCTGTTAAGAAGAACGTAACCGGATCTGAGCTTCTTGTTGGTAAGATCAAGGAAGACTAATTCGTTAGGAAAGGGAGGAATACTAAAATGAAATCTTATGATGTTGTAATCGTGGGCGGCGGTCCTGCAGGTCTTGCAGCAGCAATCGCAGCGAAAAAAGAAGGAGTCGACAGCATTCTCATGATCGAGAGGGATGATCGTCTCGGCGGTATCCTGAATCAGTGTATCCACAACGGATTTGGTCTTCACACATTTAAGGAAGAGCTGACCGGACCCGAGTACGCACAGCGTTTCATCGATCAGGCTGCTGATCTGAATATTGAATATAAACTGAACACAATCGTTGTGGACATTTCCCATGACAAGGTTGTTACAACCATGAACCGCAATGAGGGTATGGTACAGATCCAGGCTAAGGCAGTTGTCCTGGCTATGGGATGCCGTGAGAGACCGCGTGGCGCCCTGAACATCCCCGGCTATCGTCCGGCAGGTATCTACTCCGCAGGTACCGCTCAGAGACTGGTTAACATGGAAGGCTATATGCCTGGTAAGAAGTGTGTCATCTTA
>CACZQE010000387.1 GCA_902783205.1 uncultured Lachnospiraceae bacterium
GTGGAGGCATACAGCCTGACCGGAACGCCGGCCGACTGTGTGAAAGCGGCTCTGGAAGGCCTGATCCCTGTCCGCCCGGATGTGGTTTTTTCCGGGATTAATGACGGCTACAATGTGGGAACGGAGATCCTTTACTCCGGAACGGTGGGCGCAGCCATGGAGGCGGCAGCCCAGGGAATTCCCGCCATTGCCTATTCCGTGAAAATGTCTTCCGGATTCGAGACGGTAAGGAAAGATTTTCAGAAGGTAACGGAGGAGCTCTTTGAAAGGGGTCTTCCCGAAAGCGGAATCTGGAATGTAAACTTCCCGGGGACCGACCAGGTGGAGGAAGCCAAAGGTGTGCTCTTCGAGAGGAAGCCTGCAAGACTGGAATATCACTACGATCACTATGACATGAAAGAACTTGAGGACGGTTCCATCAGGCTGGATCCCCAGTATCACAGGCTGGAGTCGGCGCCCGAGGGAACTGATATAGAGGCTGTATTGAACGGATATATCTCTGTCGGCATCGTGGATACGATGGTCTGACATCTAAGCGATTACATAAAGGAGGGGGACTATGGATAAGAACAGGCCACAGGGCCGGAAAAAGCATGTGACAGATAACGGAAAAGGATTTGCCATGCGGGGAGAAGGCCGCGGCACAGGACCAAAAGGCAGCGGAGGCGGCCTGAGTGCCGGCAGCGGCAGCCAGTCCGGCGGAAGTTCCGGCGGATCCCAGTCCGGCGGAAGAACCAGGGCAGGCGGAGGAAAGCTTCCCCTGATTGCCATCCTGCTGATCGTCCTCCTGGGAGGAGGAGGCGGTCTTGGCGGTCTGCTGGGCGGCCAGTCCGGCGGAAGCGGATCTTCCGGCAGTAATCCTGCCTATTATGATCTTCTGACCGGAAGCGGCGGCAGTACCAGCGGCACAACGGCCGGCTGGTCCACGGAAAATAATACCGGTGTCCTCAACCGGGAAGTGAGCGACCAGGCCAGAGAGCGTTTTACCACCATCAAGGGCGGCGGCAGGGACACCATGACCATCATGGTCTATATGTGCGGTACGGACCTTGAGTCCAGAAGCGGCATGGCGACGTCTGACCTGCAGGAGATGGCATCGGCCAAGCTCTCCGACAAGATCAATATCATAGTATATACCGGCGGCTGCAAGGGCTGGCGCAACAATATAGTCAGCAGTAAGACCAATCAGATTTATCAGGTGAGAAACGGCGGTCTGGTCTGTCTTAACAAGAATGCGGGTGCTGAGCCCATGACAAAACCGGAGACCCTGGCAGGCTTCATCAAATGGTGTGCCAAGAACTATCCGGCAGACCGTAACGAGCTGATCTTCTGGGATCACGGCGGCGGATCCATCAGCGGTTACGGCTATGATGAGAAATTCCCGAGAAGCGGCTCCATGAGCCTTTCCGGCATCGATACGGCATTAAAGGCCGGAGGCATCAAGTTTGACTTTATCGGATTTGACGCCTGCCTGATGGCTACGGTAGAGAACGGCCAGATGCTCAGCAAGTACGCCGATTACATGATCGCCTCCGAGGAGACGGAGCCCGGCGTGGGCTGGTATTATACCGACTGGCTCAACAAGCTTTCCCAGAACACCTCCATGGAGACCATCGAGATCGGAAAGAACATCGCTGATGATTTCGTGAAGGTATGTAACCAGAGATGCCCGGGACAGCAGACTACTCTGTCCGTCGTGGACCTGGCCGAGCTGGGCCAGACCTTCGGCACGGATTTTGCCGCATTTGCCCGGGATACAAGAGACCTGATCAAGAATAACGAATACAAGAAGGTGTCCGCTGCCAGAAGCGGAACCAGAGAGTTTGCAAAATCCAGCCGTATTGACCAGATCGACCTGGTACATTTTGCGAGAAATCTGGGCAGCAAAGAGGGTAAATCCCTTGCCAAAGTGCTCTTAAGCGCAGTCAAGTATAACCGGACATCTTCCAACATGACCAATGCTTACGGTCTGTCCGTATACTTCCCCTATCAGAAGGCTTCGTCTGTGGACACGGCGGCCAAGACTTATGAAGCCATCGGTCTGGACGATGAGTATACCAAATGTATCAAGGAGTTCGCCGGCCTTGAGGTCAGCGGACAGGTTGCCACAGGCGGAACGACTACGCCGGTACCTTCCCTTTTTGATATGCTGGGATCCGGAAGCTCCGTACAGAGTTCAGACCAGATCACACAGCTGCTGGGTGCTTTCTTAAGCAGCGGATCCGGCATCCAGGGACTGGGAAGAAACAATACTCAGTTTATGGAAGACCGTGAGATGTCGGATGAAGACACGGCAGCTTACATAGCGGACAACCAGCTGGATCAGGCCAACCTGATCTGGGCAAAGAACAGCAGCGGCCAGCAGGTCATCTCCATGCCGGAAGACCAGTGGGGTCTTGTGGAAGACCTGGCTTTAAGCATGTACTATGATGACGGAAACGGCTACGCGGAGCTGGGACTGGACAATGTCTATGAGTTTGATGATGACGGCAATCTGATCGGGACGACCGACGGAACCTGGGTATCCATCAATGGCCAGCCGGTTGCCTACTACTATACCGATACCACCGAAGATGAAGGCAAGACCACCATCACCGGTTATGTGCCGGCTGTTCTGAACGGAGACGATGTCAAGCTGATCATCATCTTTGATGATGACAGCCCGGACGGACGGATTGCAGGCGCAAGACCCGACTATCCGGAAAAAGAGACAGAGACTCTCTCCAGAGGCCTGATCGAACTTAAGAAGGGAGACACTCTGGAGTTTACCTGTGATTACTATAAATATGACGGTACATTTGATGATAACTACTTTATCGGCGATCCCATGAAGGTGACTGACAAGATGGAAATCAGCAACACCAAAGTGGGGGACGGAAAGTTCAAGGCAATGTACCGGTTTACGGATATTTATAACCAGAATTACTGGACGCCTGCCATTGAAGAGTGACAGACCGGATTATTTGGAGATGATCTGAAATGAGCGACATGAAAAAATGCCCCAGATGCGGCAAATTCATAAAGGCAGAGGCTAATTTCTGCGTCTATTGCGGAAGCAGGTACGAAGATTCCGGCAAGAATTACGGAAGACAGCCTGAGCCGGAACCGATTCCGGAACCGGCCCCCCGCAGTGAAGAGGTGCCGACCTATCCGAGAGAAGAAAATGACGGATGGAATCTCTACGATGACGGAAGAATGAGGAGCGGCGGTCGTTATGATCCCCCGCCCAAAAAGGAAATTCCCATCGCGGCCATCGTGGCAGGACTGATTGCTGCTGCCTGTCTGATCGCAGTGGTCTTTATTCTGCTGAAAAGTCCGTCGATTCCCGGACCCGGCAAGGGTAAGAGCAAAGGGAGTGAAACAACAAGTGCCGGCTCAAAAGGCAGTGATGATACAGGCGAGACAGTGGGCATGGGAAATCCCACTTATATCACGGGAAAGAGCAA
>CACZQE010000388.1 GCA_902783205.1 uncultured Lachnospiraceae bacterium
ACCGGCATCCGGCTGCTCGCATGCAGAACTGTTAAATAGATTTCACCCGTGCCCAAAAGGGTGCATAAAAATTGTCATCAAAAGTGCCTGACTCTATTGAGTTTCTATTACGCAAGCAACACGTTCTCAATGGGGTCAGGCACTATTTGTCTATTTTTTATCTTACTAATCTTTATCTTAGTAATCTGCTGAAGCTGGGTAAAAGCAATGTTTGCTTCTGATCCACAGATATATTCCGGAAAGGACTGTACATAGGACCGTGATGATAGCAAACCATAAGACAATCGTGCCTAATGATTCGTCATAGATACGCAAGAAGAAGTATGGTCCATCCAGAATCCTCAAGGCATTCAGAATCAGAGCTGTTATACCATAGAGCAGTGTAGCTGCCATAGGAATTAAGACCGCTATGCCGGGCAGCTTTTCTGATTCCTCCAAAAAGAGGAAGGTGATTACTGACAGCAGCGGCCCGATCAAATGATTAATGGGGGCCACATTCTCAATAAAATAATAAGCAAAGCCTTCCTGAGGCGCCAACACCAACAAAGCAATCAGAAAAGTGATGGTGAGGTTCACAGCACAGACCAGATGCAGTATGGACAGCCGTGCGGAGACCAGTTCCTCTTTCCTGTACAGGATACGGAACACGATCGCCGCAGATACCAGCATTTGCAGAATATTACTGTCGATTGTATAGTATTTGAACATTGCAAGGCCAAATACCTGCAGGTCATGGATCAGTGCGATGAATTCCAGGATAATAAGGATGATGTGGATGGCTATCGTTTTTTTCAGGATGCTCTTTCTTTTACCGATCTTTTTATTCATAAATATGTATTTCTCCATATCATATTCAAAGCTATGATGCAGAAGCTGTTCTATGAAAGCGATCCATGATGGTGTATTTCAATCATGACCTTTTCAACTTCTGCTCTGAGCCACTTCCATCCGTTTTTCGTTCTTCTTTATTCTGGAGAGATGAATCCGGCAGGTGATCAATCTGGTTATCAACGGAATTGATTCAAATAGAAACTCATTCAGGATTGTCAATTTCTGTAATGGAGTCCTGACCATTCGATTGATTCCCGGTATGATCAGGGATGTATTCTTATGTATTATAGCATATTGGAAATGATAAGATTAGTATGGATGTGATTATTCTCTGATTATGTGAATTGTAATTTAGCATTTCCTCAAAAGGACAATTAACGTGATTGGAATGTGAGGATTGGCTTCTGGATAATTTATTACTTTAAATTTAGAAAGTATCAATGACAAAAGAGAGATCAGAGTCATTTGACTCTGATCTCTGTGTAATTAATTGTTACAAAGCGATGCGATTATCTTCAATAATAATCGGATTCAATTATTTAGCAGCCATTCTTCTGCGAGTGATCAGAAGGATGCCAGCGCCAAGAACAAGGATAGTACCTACAAGATAGAAGATTGTAGTACCGATACCACCAGTGGACGGGAGTTCAGCACCGGGAGTATTTCCGATTGTCTGAGCATGTTCAGCGTGCGTAGAAGATACTACTTTTCCTCCCTCTGCTGTGGCTTCGAAAGTTGCTGTGGTAAGATAATCATTTTCTCCCTTAACTTTGAATTTAACATCATAGCTTGTAAGAATTGGAGCATCAGATGTATTGTTATCATAGTGCGGAATGATTTCTACTACATATGTTCTGCTATCTTTAACATAGCCATCTGGAGCACTTGTTTCAACGAGCTCATATGTACCTGCATCAAGACCAAGGAACTTGATATGTCCACCATCAGCAGAGGATACAGTCTTAGCCGTTCCAGTTGTAGGAGCTACCGGAGTCAATGTGAAAGATGCACCATCCAGAGGATTGACTACCTTATCATAATAGGTTGTCTTCTGCTCAAAGATTGGATCACCATTTTCATCACATGCAACCTTAATTAACTCATCTGTCTGATCATTTGTGGATCCAAGAAGGTTACCATCGATAGAGAATGTGTAATGGCGAGTAATATCATCTTTATCTACAGTAGATCCAGGTTTATTAGTGAAAGTTAATTTTGCCTTGTTATCTAAATAAGTTACATTATCTGTTACTGCACTTACTTTAGCATTATATGTGACTTCCACTTCAGGAGTAGCTCCATTTAATCCTTTGAGATATGTTTCTGAAAATTCAACCGTAAATCCATTCTCAGGAGTTCCTTTAGTAATTGTAACATTTGCCGTAGATGCTGTTACTGGTTCAGCGTCACCAATCTTAACCGAAACATCACCTTCAAGAGCTAACCCATTAGAGAAAGTATCAGTGATGGTGAAAACAGGATTAGTGAAGGAAGTACCATAGGACGGAATAGTGGTTGTAATCTTATAAGGGATCACATCACCAGGCTTCACATCAACATAGTCAGTTGCATTTGCGCTATTTACAGTTTTATCAAACGGTACATTAGATTTCTTAACAACAGAAGAATTTTCATATGCTGAACTGAAACTTACTGTATTTCCACCTTCAGTATAGTCAGCAGAAACAAATGCAGGATTGTAAACAGTATCTTTGTTTGTAGCTGCCGGGATAGCTTTCAGGTAGTAAAGGCCAGCTGCAACATCTGTTTTTTCAAACGTGGTGTTTGTAGTAGCATTAGCAACCATATCACCAGTTTTAGCTTTTCCCACCATAGCGTTGGCAATTGTGGTAGCTTCTGCCTCGGTTATACCATCAACGAGGTTTTCAATGGTAACGCCACATTGACTTCCCAAGGTAGTAAGTGCCCAGTTCCCATCTCTCCATTCAACAAGCTGATAATACTCAACACTATCACCAGCCACTACGTTTGTAGCTTCAATTTTGTTTTCCGGAGTTGTTAAATGATCACCATCTGCAGCCATCACTGGCACACTCATCGCCAGCACCATCACCATGGC
>CACZQE010000389.1 GCA_902783205.1 uncultured Lachnospiraceae bacterium
GAAAACAGGAACAGCGCAGCGGGGGGACGGGACCAATAACGCCTGGCTGGTAACCTTCGCGCCGGCCGATGAGCCCAGATATGTGGTGGTGGTAAACCGCCTGGGCACAAAGGAAATCGGCCGCTCCCTGAAACCTGTGGCGGAAAAGCTCTACGAGATGCTTTTCTCAGACGGAGAATAATTCGCTGATCATAGACAGATAATCTGACAGAAAAAGATCCGGTCCCGGATAGCGGCCGGTCTCGATCAGAAGATAGAAAGAAGAAGGCAGGCTGCTGCCTTCTTTTTTTTCTGTATCCCTGTCCACAGTGCTTTTCTCCTGCCTGTCCGCCCGGATGGAGGAAAGGTCTTCCGCCAGCAGGGCCAGTTCCTGGATCAGCAGCTGCTGGCCTTTCAGGCTGGGTGTCGCCCGGTAGGAAAAACGAAGGCCGTAGCCGGGCCGGGGATTTCTTCTGAAATAATAACAGTAAGTGTAATCCAGCAGGGTGATTTCGGGATCGGGAGAAGTCTCATCCTTAATCAGGATATTGGAAGGATGCAGATCGGTATAGAGGATTCCGTGATGGAGAAGGAACTCCAGCACCCGGCCTGTCCTGTAAAGCACCCTTGCCAGTACGGACGGGGCCAGGCTGCCGGCCAGCCGGTAGAGGCTTTTGCCCCGGCAGTAATCCATGCAGACAGCCGTAAAGTCCGCCCCGGTCTCAGGACTGAAATGGTCCTTTATCCCGTAATAGCGGGGGATCGAAGGATGGGAGAGGGCGGACAGGCAGGCATACTCATCCTGCAGTGCCGAGACGGCAGCCGTATCTTCTGACGGGGTACATTTGATCATGTAACTGCCCCGGCTGTCCCCGGCTTCAAAGAGGCAGAAACCGCTCTTTTTCTGATAGGATTTTATATAATCAAATTGTGCCGGAAACATGAAGCTGCCCTTTCTTACAGGTGGATTTTTTGTGGATTTCATAGTATCATAGAATGAAATGAGATTCAACAATCGTCAATTGACAGGGAGGATGTTATGACCTGTTTTTACGATAGTGTGAGGAACAAGCGGTCCTCCAACGAGGATAGTTTTGCGAAAATGGAATTTCGCCTCAATCATGAGGCAGGTGTCTACGCCATGGCGGTGGCCGACGGAATGGGCGGCCTTGCCGCCGGCAAGGATTACTCCAATATGGCGGTCCGGCTCTGGTACAGGGAACTCTTAAAGCTGATCATGGGCGATGAGTTCGCAGGCGGGACCCTGGAGAACCAGACGGAGCTTCTGCGTGAGTTCAGCGGAAAAGTCTACGGAAGACTGGGCAGGATCCTTTACAGAAAAGGGATCGATACCGGCATCCGGGGAGGTACAACCCTGACTACGGTCATACGTTTCTGGGACACCCTGATTATTGCAAATGTGGGCGACAGCCCGGTTTACGGGATCAGGGACGGGGATATCACTCTGCTCAGCGAGATCCAGAATGTTTCCGGGAAAATGGTCCGGGAAGGCAAGACCGAGCCGAGGAGTCTTCTCTATTACCAGAACAAGAACCGTCTTCTGCAGTATCTCGGCAGCAGAGAGGAGGTCCATCCCCACTGCGTGACTCTGGACGTAAGGGACGTGGATGCCCTGCTGCTGGGGACAGACGGGGCTTTCGGCGACCTTACCATGGAAGAGATCCACGATACAGTCTGTCTGGAACCGGATCCCCGTACGGTCATCCGGTCTCTCTTCGAGCATGCCCGGGAATACGGGGAGGAAGACAACCAGACGGCCATACTCTATCTGCCCCACGCGGGAGAGAGGACGACTGCAAAGACCAGGGATCACGGCTATCCCCGCTTTATGGATGAAGTCCCCGCAGTGCCGGAGGAGGGCCTTCTTCCGGAAGAGGGTCCGGAAGGCGAGGAAGAAGCAGGATTTTCGGAAGATAACGTCGAGCCGGATGGAGACGCAGAGCCCTTCCCCATCCCTGAGATCACGGTCATCAGCCAGACAACCATAAAACAGGGAAGAAGAGGCCTCAGGATGATGAGAAGGATCCTGGCCAGACTGCCTTTTTCCCGGAGGTAATTAAAAGATGATTCAATATTTTGAAGAAGGTGACAGGTTCACCTGGATCCGGGACAGGGATGCCACGGGAGAGACCATGACCGTTCCTCTTGTAATCCTTCGGGAACAGCAGAGGTCCAGGAGCAAGCAGGCGGTGATCGCGGAGGACGCCAACAGCAAAAAGCTGTATTTTATGAAGGTCCTCTTCTGTGATGAAATGGACCGCTTTTATGTGGAAAAAGAGAGCAAGGTCCAGCTCTATTCTCCCTTTATCGTCAGGATTTACGGGGGAATGCTGGATGCGGAACACGACCGCTTTATCACCCTGGTGGAATTCCTGCCGGGAAGGGACCTTTCCGACCTGGTCAGCGGCCACCTGCTGGCGGGAAGAACCTGGAACGAGAAAATCCGGGTCTGCAACACGATTGCTCTGAAATTTCTGTGCGGTATTGACCACTACATGTCTCTGTATGAGGAGGATCCGATCATACACAGAGACTTAAAGCCGGAAAATGTCATGGCTTCCCCTGACGGTTCTACCGTAAAGATCATAGATTTTGACTGGGTTCACCTGCATGATTCCAGCGCCACCTTCTCGGGGAGGCGGGAGCAGAAGGGAACGCCCGGATACGCGGATCCCAAATACTGGAACAGCTATATATGCCGGCCGGAGATGGATATTTATTCAGCCGGGCTTGTCCTTTATTTTATCTATACCGGACGCCACCATTTTCACGGCAGTGAGGAGATCAACCGTTATATGGTAGGTGACAGTTACGCTTACACCCTGAAGGAAATGCCGGGTATCGATGAGCAGATCACCCGGATCATAGCCCGGATGATCGCCCCTGAAGAAGAGAGGTATTCCCGGATCAGTGATGTGATCAGGGATCTGACAGCTTACCTGGAAGAAAGGGGAAGAATGCCTGAACTTCCGGAACTTCTGGATAACCGGGACATGGAGGATGTGGTCCGCTTTTCCTACCGGGTAGGGGATGTAAAATACAGTCCTTATGTACGCAATTACAGATTTGTTCCCATCGAGTTCGGTACCAGGCAGGAGCGGAGCCAGAACGGCAGGCTCAGCGACCATATCATGTCCTTCTACCGGGTGGGGGACAGGATCAGGGCAGTAGTTCTAAATGAAGACTGCCATCCTATCCTGACGGCCCGGGAAGACCGGGTAAGCGAGGGAGACCTCTTTACCTACGCCGGATGCGGGATCGAGGTGACAGGCATCCGCCACGGAAAAAGGAGAAAAAGAGTATGACTGGAAATGTGAATCCGGAGATTCCTTTCAATCTTCAGAAAGATTTCGAAAAAGAGGCCGAGCAGGCCCTTACTTTATATCTTGATTTTGTGGTGGACGGCACGGCTTCCATGTACACTGTTTTCCCCGCTGTCTATTTTGCGGCGGTCCATTTTCTGGAATGCCTGACCAAATACGAGATCTATCCCAGGCTGGGACTGACCGTCATCCGCAATGAGGAGGCCGGTGAGGCTACAGAGGTCATGGATTTTGAAGGATCCGCCTTTACGTC
>CACZQE010000390.1 GCA_902783205.1 uncultured Lachnospiraceae bacterium
CCGCGAAGATTCAGGTAATTGGACGGATGGTTGGAACGGAAAAGGGTTCCTTCCGAATCAACATGGCTGAGAAAGAGTTTCATTTCCGTCAGGACTTCTTCCGGGCGGAGCAGTTCCATCTCTCCTGTCTCGATTTCCTTTAGCATAGGCGCCCCGTCTTCCAGAAGCAATGTAAGAAAGCCCAGATATTCCGGTTTTATTCTGCTGGCTAATCCGGCAGATTGCAAAGCATGGTCCTCCAGTTTCTTTCTTCCTCCTATGCCGGAGATCAGTGTAAGGGACAGGAGGATTCCTGCTCCTTTTAACTTAAAGCCGGCCTTGACCATCCGGTCCGCATTCAGGCCTTTTCTGATATGCCTCAGGATTTCGTCATCGCCTGATTCCGCTCCCAGATAGACCATTGCAAGGCCTGCCTCTCTTAGAGCGATCAATTCCGGAAGAGATTTTTTAAGGACATCGGCTGCTGTTCCATAGGCCGTAATCCTGGTGCAGTGAGGGAAGAGGCGGCGGATCCATGCCAGAATCTCCAAAAGATAGTCTGTATCCACAGTCAGCGCATCCCCGTCGGCCAGAAAGATCCTTAAATGAAGGTCTCCGTAAAGACGGCTCATTTCCTCCAGGTCACGATAAACTTCCTCTCCGGAACGGATCCGAAAAAGCTTATCCTTATACATGGTACAAAATGTACACCCGTTATGCCGGCAGCCGATGGTAATCTGGATGATCAGGCTCCTCGCCTCGCTGGGAGGCCGGTAAACTGTGCCTTCATATTGCATTTGTCTTAACCTTTCTCTTTCAGATCCAGTTGTAATCTCCGCCGGTAATTGCCAGGCTGAGCAGGGTATCGTATTTCTCAACGTCTTCGCCCTGAATCATCTTTATAAGCTTTGCAGAGTCTTTGTCTTCAGGCATCAGGTCATCCGGCCCGATTTCCATGTCCTGTTCTTCTCCACAGTAGGGACATGGAATACGAGGGGCAATTCTCAGGTCCAGAAATCTCTGCTTACATTCCTCGCATTCATAAAAGCCGCATTTTTCAGTTCCATCCGGTACATAGTACATAGTTTTTCTCCCCTAAATATCTTTTTCCATTACGGTATCTGTCTCTTTATATCCGGCCTTCCGGTATGCTTTGATTCCCATCTTTGAGGCATGGAGAAGGAGTCTTGTCTTTCCTCTTGCCCTGGCTTCCTGCTCCACCTTTTCAAGGAGAATCCCTGCGATTCCTTTTCCCCGGAAATCGTCTGCGGTATAGACATTGGCAATGTAGGCCATGGTTCCGTCCGGATCGGCAAAGGAGGGCGGATATTCCATGAAAATCACTGCCGCGGAAGCAATCGCTGTGCCATCAGCCACGGCAATGTATTCAATCAGCTGGCCGGCGGTCATCTTTTCGTGAAAATACCGGCTAAGGCTCCGGTCCATATCCGTGTCAGGCTTCTGCCCTTCATCCTGAAGCTGACGCTTGCGAAGGTCGACCAGGTCAGGTATATCATCGATTGTCGCTTTTCTGAAAATCAATTCACTCATCTTTTATGTCATACCTTTATATTCTTTATTCCCAGGTCTTCCATACATCCGGCTGATAACCGACTGTAGCCTGCCTGCCGTTGCGGACGATGGGCTGCTTAAGGACAGACTGGTTTTCCAGTACTTTCTGAAACCTGTCTTCAGCAGCAATGTATTTGATCAGGGCCAGCAGGTCTTTGTCCTTACAGGCCGGATCAATCATCTGATCCAGTCCGCCGACTGCCTGGCATACGCTCTTAAATTCGCCTTTACTCAAGCCTTTTTGCTTCAGATCAACATACTGAAACCTGATGCCCCGCTCTTTAAAAAAGCGCTCCGCCTTACGGCTGTCAGAGCTTTTCTTTGTACCGAAAATCTGTATGTTCATCATTCTCTTCTTTCACTTAGTTATCTTAAATCTGCCGGTCCATATCTTAGCGGAACTTTACAGCCGTTCCGTATGCCATGACTTCCGCAGCGCTCTGCATGATGGATGCGGAACTGTATCGTACGCATATGATGGCGTCAGCGCCCATGCCTTCTGCCTCTTCGATCATACGCTTTGTGGCAAGTTCTCTTGCCTTGTTCATCATCTCGTTGTATTTGGTCAGCTCGCCGCCGACCAGGGTCTTTAATCCTGCGCCGATGTCCCGGACTGCGTTGACAGTCTGTATAGTGCTTCCCTTTACTAATCCGAGCATTTCCAGTTCTTTACCCTGAATTGTTTCACTGGTTACTATGATCATCTTCTCCTCCTTTTCTCCGGCCTGCTTTCCGCAGATAATCTGCCGGCACTGTTTTGGTCAGCCAGACTTTATTGGCTGACAGATAGAAATGATAGCCGTCTTCCGTCATTCTTTTACAGTCTATTTCATAGATCACAGGCTTCCCGTGCCTGCTTCCGACTTTCCTGGCGGTCTCTGTATCTGATGACAGGTGTACATAGAGGCGGCCTTTGGGAATCAGTCCCTGCCTGTCAATGGAAGAGACATATTTCTCTCCGGTGCCGTGCCAGAGGATGTCCGGCGGTGTCTTTTCCTCCAGTTCCACATCCACGGGTATGGAGTGACCCTGGTTGGCCCGGATCAGGGTATGGTCCTCGTTAAAGGAATATCTCTGCTTCTCATCTGTCCGGACGATCTCTTCCAGCTTTTCCATGTCAAGCCTGTGGCCTCCGGACCGGTTGATTCCTTCAATCAGTTCCTCCACGTCCGCCCAGCCGTGCTCATCCAGAGTGATGCCGATTGCTTCAGGCCTGTGGCGGAGTATCAGAGATATGAATTTGCTTGTATTCCTGGTCCGCCTGTCGGATCCTGCCTTCCTGGTCAATGGTCTGCCTCCGTTTCCTTTTACTCTTGTCTTACAAATGCAGCTGTCTGCTTTCTGCCTGTTCCACAGGAGTCATACCAGATCTCCTGATCGGAAAGTTTTATTTCACGTACCCAAGTTCCACATAAAGATCGTAGTAATCATCATATAGTCCGCAGCAGGCGTCCATGCCCATATTGGTGCCGAAGGATTTTTGCAGCACGATCTCCCAGGAACCGTATTTCTCATACAGCTCATCCGGCGTAGGACCTTCCTCATGCCCATAAGTTTCCAGATTACTC
>CACZQE010000391.1 GCA_902783205.1 uncultured Lachnospiraceae bacterium
GACATGAATTTCTAAACGTCCATCAAAAAGTAAAGAAAGACTTTTCATGATTGAATTTACCGGGTTTTTAAACAGCAAAAAGGCGCCAGCAGTAAAAAAAGTCACCGGCAGAAAAAAGGCGCCGCAGTTACGATTCGACCATCTTTACAGAATGGGCGAAAACCTAACTGCGGCGCCGCTTTTTATGTCTGTCTTCACTTTTCACACACACTTTCTACTGCAATTGTCCGAATATCTTTCCCAGACTCTCATGAAATACCAGGTCTGCCCGGCCTTCCATCTTTGTCTTTCCCTTATTGATGATCACAAGGTCACGCCCGTGATACATATGAGCCAGCTGGGCTGCAGAGCCCACCTCCAGGGAAGTCCCGCCTATGATGAGCAGGTCCGCTCGGCCGATCATATCGATGGCATTGCGGTAAGCCACATCCGGAAGAAACTCCCCGTAAAGCACCACATCCGGACGTACCGTCCTGCCGCAGGCAGGGCAGACAGGCACCGGATCGGGACTGTCAAATACGAATCCTGCTTCATAATGCTTTTTGCAGGACATACAGTGGTCACCCCAGATCGTTCCGTGGATTTCCTGGACATTCAGGCTTCCGGCCTTCTGATGGAGGCCGTCTATGTTCTGGGTGATCACGCCGGCAAGGCGGCCCGACTTCTCCAGGTCTGCAAGGACCTTATGGCATGTATTGGGCTCTGCCTCCCGCACATCCATGTGGCTCCGGTAATAATCAAAAAAGACCTCCGGCTCCTTCTTGAGGCAGTCATAGCTTAAGAGGTACTCGGGCCTGTACTTTGAAAACTTCCGGTTCTTGCGGCGATACAGGCCGTTCTTGCTGCGAAAGTCCGGAATCCCGCTCTCCGTGGATACGCCGGCTCCTCCCAGAAAGACCGCGTAGTCCGCATCGGCCAGCATGCCGGCAAAGGCTTCCATCTTCTGGTCATCGGTCAGACGCCTGTAATAATTATGCTTTTCTTTTTCCGAATGAAACTCTTTCATGGCTATCTTCTCTTCCTGTATGCTTCTCTACAGATGTCTGCTTCTCTACAGATGTATGCTTCTCTGCAGATGTATGCTTATCTACAGATTCACGGGGGATCCCCCCTGAGAAAATAGTAATGCATTTTTCCTTCCTGTTCAATACTTCTTTTTGACTCAGACCGCGCTGAATGCTCCTGCGCAGGCTGCCGCCAGATAGAGCATGAGAAATGTACCTCCGCCCAGATAAAGGACCTTTCCGATAATGCGGAGACCCGTATAATCTCCCTGGCTTGCCGCTATGACCGCGCCGCCGACAAAAAAGACCAGAAACAAAAGTATTTCCATAAGACACATCTCCTTTCCGGGATCCGAAAGCATCCTGTTTTCTTCAGTCATTCACATAGTCCCTGTAATCACTCTCATCTGCAAATAACATGTAGCTTCCGTCCACGTAACCCATATATCCGTCTCTTACATAATATCCTTTCATGCTTTACCTCCATTCTTTACTGACTTTTCGCTCTCTCCTGTTACTCCTATACTAGCTGTTTAGCTGTCCCAAATTCTACCCTTTGAACGGCCGCCGCCGTTTACAGTCACTTTTTTTTGTGATATCTTTTAAGCAGAAGAGGGATGCTTTTTGAAAGAGAGGATTGATCATGGCAAAGGGAAAAAACCAGAAACTGAAGATGCTTTATCTGGTTAAGATATTCATGGAAGAAACAGATGAGTCCCACGGCCTTACCATCGCCGAAATCATAGAGAGGCTTAATTCCTATGATGTGAGCGCGGACCGCAAGACTCTCTACCTGGACATGGAGGAGCTTGACCGGTTCGGTCTGGATATCATCAGTGAAAAGAGGGACAGGAGCTGCTACTATCACCTGGCTTCCCGGGAGTTTGAGCTGCCCGAGCTCAAGCTTCTGGTAGATTCCGTCCAGTCTGCCAAGTTCATCACGGACAAGAAGTCTGAGCAGCTGATCAAAAAGCTGGAGAGCCTGGTCAGTGTCCATCAGGCCAAAAAACTTCACAGACAGGTAACCATAGCAGGCAGGGTCAAGTCCCCCAATGAGACCATCTTCTACAACGTGGACATGATCCATGAGGCGATCAATTCGGACTGTCAGATTCAGTTTCACTACTTTCAGTGGAATGTGGATAAGGAAATGGAGCTGCGCAAAGACGGGGCATGGTATGAGATCAGTCCCTGGAGCCTGATGTGGGATGATGAGAATTACTATCTTGTAGGATATGACACGGAAAGCGGCCTGATCAAGCATTACCGCGTGGACAAGATGGTGAACATGTCAGTTATAAAGAAAAGAAGGGAAGGCAAGAAAGAATTCCGGGCATTTAACCTGCCCAAATACACCAGAAGCCTTTTCGGCATGTTTGGCGGAACAGAGGTAAATGTCACCCTGGAAGCGGAAAATGAGCTGGCAGGGGTCATCATCGACCGGTTCGGAAAGGATATCTTTATCGTTCCCTCGGATGCGGATCATTTCCGCACCACGGTCCGGGTCGCCGTCAGCAGACAGTTCCTGGGCTGGATCATATCCTTAGGAAGCGGTATCCGGATCACAGACCCGGACACCGTTATCAATCAGATGAAAGAAGAAATCAAAAGACTTACAGAACAATACTCTTAGTTTTTATCTTTGGTAGCTTTAAAAAGAGCTTTCAGGACAGCACCTGCACCGGCACCATTCTCCGATACGGCGATCACTTCCGCCGCCTTGGATACGATGGTGCCCATTTTACTTTCTACAATCTTGTTGACCCAGTCCAGATCCTCCTGGTCCACCTCGCCCTTGTAGACCTTTTCCATGATCAGGGCCGAGGCCTCCCCGATGCCCAGGATGATGGAACCGGCCACGATGGCGTTGAGGACATCCGCTGCGATATTGGCAAGACCGGGGATCAGCTTGAGCTGGTTCAATGTGGTCTTGGCGATCATGCTGACCGTACCCGCCTCCACGATCCTTGTCACCAGCTGCTTGGTCTTATCCGCCGACTGGTCCAGCTGATAGATTCTGGAAATGGCCGTGATCAGCCCTCCTTCCAGAGGTGTCAGGATAACCGCGTCCGGAAAATCGATGGGAACCGCCCCGATAATGGAACCCGATGTGGCAGCCGCCAGGGTCAGGGCGTGGGCTTTCATCCTCTTATACTTGATGTCATATTTTCTGACCGCCTCGTCAGAATCCTGGATAGCATCATCCAGATTCTCCTCGGTCACCCAGATCAGTTCCTCGATACCCCTTGGCAGAATAGCTTCTCCCTTGGGCGCCTCTGCCAGGACCGGAATAACGGCAATGGGTTTTCCTGTCTTTTTGGCAAACTTTTCAAATGTCTCTTCCACCATCCGGATGTTGTCCTCATCCTCAGCCGGGAAAAAGGACTTGGTCAGGACCACGATGATAGGAACATCCTTCCACTCCTTCTTGACCTCTTCCAGGGTCTTTACCGTCTGCCTGGAGAAGCGCCTGGATGTGGCATCCACACAGAACCAGAGCATATGGATCCTGGGTTTTTTGTCCTGAAGACCGTCCTTTAGCCAGGACCGCATATCCTTGATCGTCTTCCTGGTATTCCAGTAATTGAACTCAAAACCCCGGCTGTCGATCAGTCTGAAATTCAGGTCGTCCGATTCATAAACCTGCATCTCTTCGGTGATGTGCTTGCCGATACCGACTTTGGCAACCTCCCTGCCGATCACGGTATTGATCAGTGTGGATTTTCCCGCGCCTGAAGTACCCAGGACCAGTATGTTCGCTTTATTCTCCATCTTTTTATATCCTTTCAGAAATGATCATTTGTCTTCCTGTATCGCTCTCTTCCGGCACCAGTCGCAGATAAAGGCGGCTGCTTCCCCGGACCTGTCGAACCCGAACTGTCTCGAAGCGTCCTCCACCCTGTCGTCACTGATGACTGCCAGACATTCCTCTGCCGGGACCCGGAGTTCTTTTCCCAGTTCTTCTCTGTAAACAAGGATTTTAGGATAGTCTGTCAGGCTGCCTCCTTCCAGAAGGATCAGATCCACATCGTGGACGCAGGCCAGCATGGCTTCCAGGGTCAGCCTGCGGTTCTCCATCCAGACAGCTTTCTCCTCCGAAAAAATCCCCGTCATATCGGCGCCGGCCCTTGTGAGACGCCAGCTGTCCTTTCCTTCCCGGTCCACATCAAAGTGGTGGGCGTCGTGCTTTAAGCAGGCCACTCTAAGACCTTCTTCCTTAAGGCAGGGCAAAAGCCGCTCCAGAAAGGTCGTCTTGCCGCTGCCGGACCAGCCGGTCACGGAAATGACCGGAATTGCGGTCTCCGGAAACTTCCGGGCGGCCTGCCCGAAAAGTTCCTCATACTCCTGCCTTGTATTGCAGGTCAGGGTCTTTACAGCCCCGTCCGTCACCCGGTCTGCCTTAACATATCTGACCCTGATCCGGGCCAGAAAGTCACGAAGAGTAAGGTCTCCCCGGTCCAGCTGTTCCCGCAGGACAGGCAGGACACGTCTTTTGTAGATGCCGAGAAGATGCTGCTTTCTTCCCCGGCTGTCTTCCATCAGAATGGCATCCAGATCCGGCTCCTTCTCCATCATGACATAGAGTTCCCGGGCCAGTTCCCGGTCTGCGTAGGGCAGATCCACCGCTGTCACAAAGACCATGTCATGGCGGCATACCGTCAGAATACTTTCCAGTCCCGCCAGAGGGCCCGCGTCGGGATAGCGGTCTGAAATCCGGGAGACGGAAAGACCGGGGCATGGATCCTCCCGGCCCGTGGACAGCCAGAAATCTTCGAAAGAAGAAAGATTTCTGATAAGGAGGCGGACGAAGGTCATTCCTCCGCCCGCCTGCAGTTTTCCTTTATCCGTGCCCATCCTCCGGCTCCTGCCGCCATAAAGGACAGCCGCACTCATATTCATTTGTTTTGTGCTTTTATTTTCAGTCATGGGCTAATCCCCGTCTGTATTTTGTTTCTAGCCGCGCAGCTCCTTTTTCATCAGAAACCGGATCAGCATGAGGCTTACATAGCATACCAGCATGGAAGTCACAAAGATCTGCAGGCCTGCAAGCTGTGTACAGGCAAAGCCAAGCTTCTCGCTTCCGTGTTCGGTCAGATATCCGGCCATCTTCGTTGTCGCAACAACACCGATGGCCATGGGGAAGGTCAGTCCCGCAAAGCCCGGATAGAAAGCGAAAGAGAAGAAGTCCGGAAGCTTATAAAGGATGAATGCCAGGCTTACCAGGACACAGATGTACATGAATCCCAGAAGCAGAGGATTGGGGCTTCCGTATACATTGATCAGGCTGACAACACAGAGACTGCAGGGTGCCAGAAGGACTGCCATGGTATGGTAGGCGGCAGCCTTGATCTCTACATTGAAGAGCCTCCAGATCATGAAGGGCAGAAGCAGCAGATAGATGATGCATCCGTAGATGGTGATGAACTTAAGTACAGGACCCGCGTTCATGGCTCCGCCTGTTACACAGGCAACCATCCATCCGTTGTAGGTTACATACCAGCTGGGCATCATGGGGATGAAATCCCTCTTGAAGATCACATTTGCAAATGTATGCCGTAAGGTAAAGATGATGATCTGAGCACAGTGATAGGCAACTCCGATCGCCCAGATTATCTTGCCGGGTCCGAACCCCATCTCATAGTAGAAGCTTCCCAGAATCATAAGACACATGGAAAATGCGCCATAGAGACTGCAGGGAATGGTCTGGCTGTAATCCATCAGGACAGTCCGCGGATAGCGGATGTACTTGACGATATAGGCGAGGACCACAAGGGTACCGCAGAGCATAACCAGCCAGCGGAACCAGATGAAGCCCAGGCCTCCATAGACATTTGCCATGGTCAGGGCACTCAGGGTGGTTGCCACTGCCGGAATCGGCATTCTTTCTAATCTTTCTAACATAGTTTTGATCCTCCTATCCTGTGTATGATTCATCATAGGAGAACTCAAAGTTATCCTTGATATGGAAAAAGTCTGAATAATCAATATCAAACAGAGGCTTCTTTACTTTTCGCACGTCCAGCCGGCGGGCGATCATCTGCTGGAGGACACCTCCGTAGGCAAGGTCGCCCTGTAAGAGAGCTCCGATGATCTTCCCGTTTTTATGAACGATCTTCTTGTATACACCGTCCTTATCAAAGGTCTCCACCTTGATTTCAGGATCCTCTTCCAGATTGGGATTCACCTCGCCTAAGGACATGGTGGAAATCTCCAGGAAACGCATGGTGGACTTGCTGGCGAAGAAATCCGTCATGGCTGCTCTCTCTCCTGCCATATTTGCAGCGGCGATCATACCTTCCTTTACAGCCACAGGCCAGATAGGACTTAAACCGGACACATCTCCTGCACCGAAAATATCGGGATCATTGGTCCTGCCCGCCTCGTCGTAGACCAGGCCGAAACGGGAGAGTTCCAGTCCGCTGTCGGCCAGAAATTCCACGTTGGAGCGGACACCTGCCGTCACTACGAAGAAATCACAGGGAAGCTCGGTACCATCACTTAATACTACCGTGGTAATCTCATCCTGATCGTTTTTGATCACCTCATTGACACCGACCCCGTAATGCTGTTCCACACCTTCAGATTCAAATGCATCTATATAAGTCTGCGC
>CACZQE010000392.1 GCA_902783205.1 uncultured Lachnospiraceae bacterium
ATCCATACACCCCTTCTGGACAGCACAAGGAACATGATCAACGAAGAAGGCATCGCCAAGATGAAAAAGAATGCGGTGATCATGAACTTCGCCAGAAACGGCCTGGTAGATGAAGTGGCAGTATGCAGAGCCCTGGAAGAGGGACGGATCCGCCACTATGTAACAGACTTCCCGACACCCAAGGTGGCCAATCAGGACGGCGTGATCGCCTTCCCCCATCTGGGAGCATCCACAGAGGAGTCGGAAGATAACTGTGCCATCATGGCGGTAGATCAGCTGAAGGATTATCTGGAGAACGGCAATATACGTAACTCCGTCAACTTCCCCAATACAGACATGGGCGTCTGCCAGACTGAGGGAAGAATCGCCATCATCCACAGGAACATTCCTCACATGCTCACCCAGTTTACAGGTGCCTTTTCCAGAGACGGCATCAATATCACTGACATGAGCAACAAGACAAAAGGTAATTATTCCTATGCTATCTTTGACGTAGACTCCAAGGTAAGTAAGAGCGCAGTCCGTATGATCGAGGAAATCGACGGCGTGCTGAAGGTCAGAGTAGTCAAGTAGGTCGGAGGAAAGAAGAATGGATAAAAAGTTAAAAGTTGCAGTACTGGGCGGAACGGGTATGGTAGGACAGCGTTTCGTAACGCTTCTTGAAAACCATCCCTGGTTCGAGGTGGCAGCCATCGCGGCAAGCCCCCGTTCTGCAGGACGTACATATGAAGAGGCAGCAGGGGGAAGATGGAAAATGCAGACCCCCATACCGGAATCCGTCAGAAATCTGATTGTGAAAAATGTCAATCAGGTAGAAGAAGTCGCTTCAGACGTGGATTTTGTATTCAGCGCGGTTGATATGAGCAAGGAAGAAATCCGTGCCATAGAAGATGCCTACGCTAAGACAGAGACCCCGGTTGTCTCCAACAACAGTGCCCATCGCTGGACACCGGATGTACCCATGGTTGTCCCGGAAATCAATCCGGAGCATTTTGAAGTGATTCCTGCCCAGAAGAAACGTCTGGGTACGACAAGGGGATTTGTGGCTGTAAAGCCCAATTGCTCCATCCAGAGCTATGCTCCGGCCGTATTTGCCCTTAAAGAATTCGGCCCCAAAGAAGTAGTGGCAACGACTTATCAGGCAATCTCAGGTGCAGGAAAGACATTTGCTGACTGGCCGGAAATGAATGCCAACATCATCCCCTATATAGGCGGAGAGGAAGAAAAATCCGAGCAGGAGCCTCTGAGGATCTTCGGTAAGGTGGAGGGAGACCACATCGTAAAAGCGGAGAGTCCCCTGATCACGACCCAGTGTATCCGTGTTCCTGTCCTGGACGGACATACGGCGGCAGTTTTTGTAAACTTTGAGAAAAAACCGACAAAAGAAGAGATCATTGACCGTTGGATCAATTTCCGCGGCCTGCCCCAGGAACTTGAGCTTCCCAGCGCGCCGAAGCAGTTTATTCAGTATCTGGAAGACGATGACCGTCCCCAGGTCCGCCTGGATGTAAACTATGAAAAGGGCATGGGTGTCAGCCTCGGAAGACTCAGGGAAGATACTCTTTTTGACTATAAGTTCGTGGGACTTTCCCACAATACTTTACGTGGCGCTGCAGGCGGCGCTGTTCTGTGCGCGGAACTTCTTGCGGCACAGAAATATATCACCGCAAAATAATCGATCCGATTCGATTTGGGTTGCGGATGCGATTTGGATTACATTGGCGGCCGGCAGAATGGTGAGGTGAAGCTTATGCCAGGAAACAAGAGCGCTTTAATACTTGGCCTGACAGGAAATGTGCAGAATCTGGTGGAGACGGCTGTAGCCGAAAGCCCTGTGGGCGAGCTCTACCGGAATCTGATCAATAAGACGGGAGAGAGCCTTCTTTCCCTGGCCATGGATCTGGTCGTGGCCATCCTGATCCTTCTGATCGGATTCAGGCTGACCGGCTGGGCTGTAAAGACCTGCCGGAAGATCTTTGACAAGGCCGGGGTGGATACATCCTTAAAGACATTCCTCCTGTCCGTGATCAGCATAGGCCTGAAGATACTGGTTGTCTTCATGGCTATCACCCGTCTGGGCGTTGCCACATCCAGCATCATCGCCGTACTGGGCTCAGCCATGCTGGCCATCGGCATGTCCCTGCAGGGGTCGCTGAGTAATATAGCGGGCGGCGTTGTCCTTCTCCTTCTCAAGCCCTTTGCAGTCGGAGACTATATCATGGAAGAGGGAACCGGAAAAGAAGGGACCGTAACATCGATCGGTCTGGTCTATACCGCTCTCAATACCATTGATAACAAGGTAGTTATGGTGCCCAACGGAGCTCTGGCTTCTTCAGCTATCACTAATTATACGGCAGAAGCCAAGAGGATCGTGCAGATCTATATGGGCGTGGAGTATTCGGAAGATATCGACAAGGTACGCCGGGTGATTGACGATGTGGTCCGGGCTGAGCCAGCCCGCATTGAAGGAGAAGACATCAAGATCTATGTCCATGAGTTCGCTGACAGCAGTATCAACATGGGCATCCGATACTGGGTGAAGACAGAAAACTACTTTGCATCTCTTTGGGGATGCCAGGAAAGACTGAAGAAGGCATTTGATGAAAATGCGATCTCCATACCATTCCCGCAGGTCGATGTACACCTGGACGGTGGGAACACCTAATAAAAAAATAGAGCCGTCCGGTTGCCGCAGTAATCGGACAGGTGCTGTCCTGAGGAAACGGCAACTGCTTACAATGAGTAAGATCCGTTGCAGGCTTCACGACGTTGTCCGAACGAAGTGAGTTTAGGAGTGGAGCCCCTTTAGCAACGGATCTTATGAGTGTTTAAGCAGTCCGTTTCCGAAATCTGCACCTGACGATACTGCGAAAACCGGACGGCTTTTTA
>CACZQE010000393.1 GCA_902783205.1 uncultured Lachnospiraceae bacterium
AATCCGCCGTTATCCGCACTTTCAGGTGCGGGGCGGCTTACCGGCGCCTGTCCGGCACGGTCGTCACGACCGAAGTCCTGCTGCTGTGCTCCGCCGCTGTAGTTAGCGGATGCAGCCTTGCTCTCGGCAAAATCCTGCTCCTCTACAACGACATCTGTCGTATACACTCTAATTCCATCTTTATTAACATAGCTGCCTGTCTGAATTCGTCCGGAAATGACGATCTTAGTACCCTGTTTTAAATACTTCTCCGCAAATTCTCCCTGTCTTCCAAATGCAACACAGCTGATGAAATCTGCGTCCTGGTCGCCTTCTCTTTTGAATCGTCTGTTAACTGCCAAAGTATATCTTGCGACACATGTCGACCTTTCACCCTGAGAATATCTTACATCGGGATTACGGGTCAGTCTGCCCATCAAAACAACTTTATTCATGGAATCCTCCTATTTGTTATGCATCCTGCTTAACGCATAAATATCTGATCACCGGCTCCATGATACGGATATTTCTCTCAATCTGCGCCGGGCAGTCTGTCGGAGCATCAAACTGGATGAAATAGTAATATCCTTCTCTCATCTTCTGAATTTCATAGGATAATCTCTTCTTACCCCAATCATCAATGTTTGTGATCGCACCGCCGAATCTCTCTACTAAGGCTTTAACCTTTTCAAGGGCATCTGCTCTCGCATCGTCCTCAAGCTTTGCACTAATAACCACTGCTAATTCATACTTACTCATGGTCATCTGCACCTCCTTCTGGTCTTACTGGCTCTTTCTCTTCGCGGAAAGAACAAGGATTTAATAACGCTACAATATCGAATTGTATCACAGAGTTTTGATAAAAACAAGTTTCTTTTTCGGTTTTTGATTAATTCTTTCCTCTTATTATGATTCTTTAAAATCAGAGATCTTCGGATGTCCTGATATATCCCCGAAAGTTCTTTTCCACCAGTTTGCGGGGCACCATAACCTGACGCCCGCAGTTTCTGCATTTGAGACGGAAATCCATTCCCACCCGGAGAATCTCCCACTCATTGGCACCACAGGGATGCGCTTTCTTCAGCTTGATAATCTCGCCTGCCTGAAAATCCATTGCCATAAGATCCCTCCTTTTCATGCTTTATTGTAGCATGAAGACCGGGATTAGAAAAGCGAAGGAGAAGGCTGCGCTTTCCTTTTTCTTCCTATAAAGAAGACTGCTGTCCCGGAAAAAAGCACAAGGAGACCGCAGGCCGAAAAGACAAGCAGTTTCCGGTTCATAAGCCTGACCAGAAGATTTGTTGTTACCAGGACACTGCAGTCATCGCCTTTATCAGATGATCTTACAAGATTACCTGCACAATCCCCCGCTTCATAGCTGATCTTCCTTACACTCCTTCCTTCCGGGATATTAAAATAATACATGTTTTTACGGTCCAGGTCCTCCGGCCCGATCCTGATCTTTTTTACATGTTTCCTGATCAGGCCTTCTGTAATCGTGATTTCCAGATAATCCAGTCTGAAATTATCCAGGACCGCCACCCCGGCCCTGTGTACCTTTTCCCTGTATTCATTCTGTTCCAGTCCGCTGAAGGTGACTGCAGGGGGCCTTTTGTCGATGGCAAACTGTATCTTCAGGTTCCGGTCCTCGCTGCTTGTCTGTTGGATCGGCTCTTTCTTATCAGTGCTTCCTTCATCCTGCCGGAAGACTCTGGAAACAAGCAGAATCCTGTATACACCCTCTGTCCGGAAGAGTCCGGCAGGCAGGCTGTAGGTATTTTTCGCCCATCCCTGCTTTTCTTCCTCCGTGATCAGATTTGAAGTCTTTTTATAGTCAGTTCCTTCCCGGAGAGGAATTCTGCTCTCATTGTCCCTGACCAGCACGATTTCCGTCTCGGGGCAAACCGGGCTGACCTCATTGATCACAAGATCTTGTCCCTCCTTATGATAATAGGACGCAAGAAATGCCGCGCTTTTTTCATCCGGTCTGTAGGATGCCCCAAACCGGTCTATCGTAAATCTTACCGGCTTCTTTACCCGGCAGACATTTCCTGCCAGATCCCTTCCCTGCGCATGAACCTCATAGATTCCGTCGCACATTTCTTTTATGGGAAATCCTTCCCAGCTGATCCGGACAAAGCCGGGGACAGATCTTGATACAGGGGTGCAGATTCTTCTGCCGACAGGCTTTCCCGCACCGTCGCATATGACGGTACGCAGGGAATCCGGGTCCAGATGATCATCCCGGAAGCATACGGCAGGCCAGAGTCTGTCCGTACAGATTTCCCCGTTCCCCACACCCGTCACACTGAGTGCGGGCGGTTTGGTGTCTATGACAAATTCTCCGGAAGAAACTCTTTCTGACCGGTTGCCGGCCAGGTCTGTACAGGATACTTCTACATTATAAGAGGCATCC
>CACZQE010000394.1 GCA_902783205.1 uncultured Lachnospiraceae bacterium
CCAGGCCAACCTGATCAGCCCCTTCAATGACTGCAAGTACACGGCAGCGGATCCTTTCGCAGCAAGCATCATGAGCTACATGTCCGCAGGCAAGACCTCCGGCTGGCACACCATGCTCAAGAAAGACGGTCTCCAGAATAAGACCTGCCAGGTATTCGCAGAGTACGCAAAGGGAACTATGGACCAGGCGACATTCGTCAGCACGATGGCTCAGGTTATTTCTTCTTACTACAATCAGTAATTCTGACACTATTTGAGAAACAAATGATTTGATCAAGCAGTAAGAGCAGGGCAGAAGCATAGCCTTCTGCCCTCTCTTAGATTAAAACTAAGGGGGAATTTCAATGAATGAAGCTACTGGAAGCAAGAAGCTTCTCTCTCTGATATGCCTGATCGGCGGCGCAGTGCTGCTGATCGCCTCGCTGGCCCTCGACTTTATGGGAAGCAAGGCAGGCTTTCGCGGAGCCCTTCTTGTGATCGGTATAATCGGTATTATCGTGGGTATGTATATCCTTCCCACACTGAAGTATCACAGGACCCTGATCTATGTGATCTTCCTGTTTCCGCTGTTATTCGCGTTTATTGTAACGGTCATCATTCCTCTGTTTCTGGGTCTGTTCTATTCCTTCACGAACTGGAACGGAATCCGCTACACGGAGTTTGTGGGGTTTGCCAACTACGCGAGAATGTTCAAACAGCCCAGTTTCCTGTGGTCCATCCTGCTGACGGCGCTTTTCGTTGTCTTCAATATGATCCTGGTAAACCTGGTGGCCTTCCTTCTGGCGCTGCTGTGCACGTCCAAGCTCAAGGGAATGGGATTCTTCCGGGCATCCTACTTCCTGCCCAACCTGATCGGCGGTATCGTACTCGGCTACATCTGGCAGTTCATTTTCAGTACTGCTGTCACCAAGATCTACACAGGCATGAAGTTCTCCATGCTGGCGGATACCAAGACCGCGTTTATCGCCATCATCATCGTTTATGTATGGCAGTATGCAGGCTATATCATGCTGATCTATATCACCGGCCTGAACACCGTTCCCGGGGATGTCCTGGAGGCGGCCAACATCGACGGCGCCAACGCGATGCAGACCCTGTTCCAGATCAAGATCCCGATGATAGCTCCCACGATCACGATCTGCACTTTCCTGACGCTGACATCTGCTTTCAAGCAGTTCGACGTCAACCTGTCCCTGACAAACGGCACCGGATCCCTGATGTTCATGGGTGAGTTCCTGACCAATGGTACGCAGATGCTGGCACTGAACATCTACAACACGGCAGTGGTCGAGAACGAGTATGCTTTCGCACAGGCGAAGGCCTTCCTGTTCTTCGTCATCCTCGCCTGCGTATCGATCCTGCAGGTACGTATTTCCAACAGTAAGGAGGTAGAACTGTAATGAATAGAAAAGAACCTACTTCCAGAGTTGTGATCAAATTTGTCATTGCGATCATCGTCGCGATCTATGTGCTGTTTCCTTTTGCACTGGTCGTCATCAACTCCTGCAAACCGTCAGCCGATATCACGGCCAATCCCATCGGATTCAACGGCGCGAGCTTCGGCCAGCTGGTCTCCAACCTGAATGACGTCGTCAACAACACGCACTTTATGTTCTGGCAGGCCTTCGGCTTCTCCGTGATCATCACGATCCTGTCTCTGATCTTTCTGGCACTGTTCGGCTCCATGACCGCATGGGTCATCTGCCGCAACAAGACCAAATGGGCGACCGTGATCTACTTTACCTTCATCGCATCCATGATCATCCCTTTCCAGGTCGTCATGCTGCCTCTGATCTCTACTTTCAGAGATGTAGGTAAATTCATCGGCATCCCAATGCTGCAGTCCGTTCCCGGGATCGTGTTCGCCTATCTGGGATTCGGCGGCGCCATGACCGTATTCATTCTGACCGGATTCATCAAGGGTATCCCTTATGATCTGGAGGAAGCGGCCTCCATCGACGGCTGCCGTCCCGAGCAGGTCTTTTTCAAGGTGATCTTCCCTCTGCTGACTCCAGTCATCACGACGGTCACCATCCTGAACGGCATGTGGATCTGGAACGACTATCTGCTCCCTTCCATGATGCTGGGCCAGAACGGCGTTGTTAAGACACTGCCGGTCGCGGTACAGGCCTTCGTCGGTTCCTATGTCAAGCAGTGGAACCTGATCCTGACCGCCGCGCTCCTCGCGATCATCCCCATGGTGGTCCTGTTCCTGTTCGCACAGAAGCAGATCATGAACGGAATGATCGAAGGTGCCGTCAAGGGCTGATGTCTTATACGGCAAAGTATTGAAATATCTGAGAGGCTGCGCCTTATGCGGGTGCAGCC
This sequence comes from uncultured Lachnospiraceae bacterium, assembly GCA_902783205.1. The sequence continues at coordinate 2,329 of CACZQE010000394.1, forward strand.
TCTTATTCTAAAGTAAGCAGGGTTTGAAAACATGAGAAATCTGTTAGACCAGGACGGACCGGTGATGCGGGCCCTCTCGGATCTGAGCACGCTGGTGTTCCTGAATATTTTGACATTGCTGTTTTGTATTCCGGTGGTGACGGCGGGCGCCTCGCTGGCGGCCATGCACTACCTGATCATAGAGATGATCGAGGAGCGGGGGAGCGGCCTGGTACGGGAGTTTATGAGGCGCTTTAAGGAGAACCTGAAGAACGCGACGCCCATATGGCTGATCCTGCTCGCAGCGGCGCTCTTTTTGTACGCGGACTACCGGATCATTGACAGCGGAATGGCGGGTCTTCCGAAGTGGACACTGATCCCGATCTATGCGGGCGCATTTGCGGCAGCGGCCATCTATGTCTATGTGATCCCGCTGACAGCCCGGTTCGTCTACTCGACGTCGGCGGCTTTCCGGAACGCTGCGATCCTGGCGGCGGCGTATCTGCCCAGAACCATATTGATGGCTGCGGTGACAGTGGTGATCCCGTACATACTGCTTAATGTGACAAGACTTCTGCCCCTCTTCTTCATACTCGGATTTTCCTTTCCGGCCTACCTGTGCGCGCTCATGTACACGCCGATCTTTGACAAGATGATCGGAAAGACCGAAGAGGAGGAAAGACCCTGGGTGCTCGAAGCAGAGGAGCCGGCCGGAGAAGGCGGCGCGGCAGCCGAAAGTGACACGGCAGATGAGAACACGGCAGAAGGAAAAGAAGAGTAATACTTGTGCAGATTGGTTTTTAAGTATTGATTGACAAGGAGGAGTTATGCGTACAAGCGGAATTCTGTTTCCGGTCTTCAGCCTGCCCGGCAAATACGGGATCGGCTGTTTCTCGGAGGAGGCATACAAGTTTGTGGATTTTCTGAAGGAAGCGGGGCAGACCTACTGGCAGATCCTGCCGCTGGGCCCCACGGGATACGGGGACTCGCCCTATCAGTCATTCTCGACATTTGCAGGAAATCCTTATCTGATCAGCCTGGAAGACCTGATCACCCAGGGGCTTCTCACAGAGGAGGAGTGCGACGCGGCAGACTTCGGCGACGGCTCGGAGGTGGACTACGGAAAACTCTATAACGGACGCTGGAACCTTCTCAGGAAAGCTTATGAGAGGAGCAGCCACAAAGGAACGGAGGAGTTTGCGGCCTTTCAGCAGGAAAACGCTTTCTGGCTTTCGGATTACGCTCTCTTTATGGCTGTCAAGGAAGCCCATGCCGGAGCCGGGTCGAGTGACTGGGAGCCTGACATCCGGGACTACAAAGAGGAGGCGGTTCAGGAATGGACCGGGAAGCTCGGGGATGAGATCGGTTTTTATGAGTATCTTCAGTTTGAGTTCACAAGGCAGTGGAAGAAACTCAAGGAATATGCCAATGAGCAGGGAATAAAGATCATCGGCGACATTCCGATCTACGTCTCCGCAGACAGCTCGGATTTCTGGGCACACAGAGAACTCTTCCAGCTGGACGACAGAGGGAGGATCCGCATGATCGCGGGCGTGCCTCCGGACGGATTCTCCGCGACAGGGCAGGTCTGGGGCAACCCCCTCTATAACTGGGCCAGGC
>CACZQE010000395.1 GCA_902783205.1 uncultured Lachnospiraceae bacterium
ATCCGTTCCTTTTCAAGCTTTTTGGTAACTTTCCGGTTAAACCTTGTTATTCTTCTCGATTCCTTCCCCGAAATATAGGAAGAATTCTTGTTTTCTGCCATAAGTCACTTCCTCCTATCGTTTGGCTTTGGGATCGTAGGCATCTCTGAGGCCGTCACCTACAAAGTTGAAGGCGATAACCGTCAGGCAGATCAGAAGACCTACCGGGATCCAGATAAAGGCATAATGCGCCATGGCCGACGCGGAGGACACAGAGTTGATGATGGTTCCCCAGGTCGCCAGAGGATGCTTGACCCCCAGTCCGAGGAAGGAAAGAGTGGACTCCGTTATGATGACACCGCCCAGATTCATGGTGGCGATGACGATCAGCTGCGGCATGACATTCGGCACCAGATGCCGGAAGATACGGGCTTTGATGCGGATACCTGTGGCTTCCGTCGCCACCATGAATTCCTGCTCCCGGAGCGAGAGGATCTGGCCTCTGACCATCCTGGCCACACCTGCCCAGCCCATCAGGCCCAGAGCGGCCATCATTACCATCAGGCGGAGATAGGTATCCAGACGGATGGCATCCATCATGGCACCAAGGATGATCATGATGGGAAGGGAGGGAAGACAGTAGAAAACATCTACCAGACGCATGATCAGATTGTCCACCCAGCCGCCGAAATAGCCGGCGATCCCTCCCATGATGACGCCCAGGATGATCTCGATGATGACGACCACAAAGCCGACCATCAGGGAGATCCGGCCGCCGTACATGACTCTTGCCAGAACATCGAAGCCGTCTCCGTCCGTCCCCAGAACGTGAGTTTTAGAGGGAGCAGCAAAGATATCTATGACATAGTTGATCTGATCACAGTTGATGACATATTCACCCTCCAGACGCTGGGTGATCTTCATCTCTGTCTCGGAGAGAAGATAGCTGCCGTCTTCATTCTGCAGGTAGGAGCCGTCCTTGTCCTGCATGGGGATCTCTGCGGTCAGTACATCACTCTTACTGCCGGAAACCTGCATTTCTTCTATTTTTGCGGAGATTGCCTTTTTCAGGTCATAGGCCATGGTGTCCTCACCGGAATACCGGCGGACGGAAAAAACATTGAATTCCGCGAACTCTTTGCCGGCATCGTCATAAACGATCAGGAACCCGTCCCCGGGGGAGACCGTAAAGGTACCGGCTTCGCAGGTGAATGACTCACCTGTCACTGCGGCCATCAGAGCGAGAGGACGGAAATCCTTTGGAAGGGAAGTCCCGCTTTCCAGAAGATCCAGGGTATAATTGGAAAAGACCTTAACCGGCGTGTCACCTTTTTCATGGTAGACATCGTAACGGTCTCCCTTATGATTCAGGATATAGCTGTTTCCTTCATACGAGAAAGCCGATCCCCCGGCGAGCGCCTGTGTGACAGCCTCCTCGAAGGACGCCTGCACATACGCGGCAGCAGCGACGGAGATCAGAGCGCCGGAGGAAGGTTCTTCGGCAGCCCTGCCTTCTTCCGGATAAAGAAGAGCCCTGCCTTCTTCCGTATAGAGAAAACCGTCAAGATCTCCATAGATATCAAAGGTTTTGGGCTTGTCGCCCTTTTGCCAGGTATAGGTAACGCCTTCAAATTCAAAACTTCCGGAAGCTCCCTTTACATTTTTCGCGGCTGCTTCCTGAAGACCGGAGATTTCATCGGAAGAGAAATCAAGGGTCTTTCCTACCATGCTGTAGGTACCGATCATCACAGTGCTGCGGCCTACAGAGCAGACCAGCTCGGAATCCATGGCAGAGAGGGTGTATACCCCGGGGATTTCCTGCCTGATCCGGTAGATGGCCTCTTCCCCGGTAAGGAACATTTCATCCTCGCCGCTTTCTTTCATCTTTTTGATATTGCTGTTCATGGCATTGACCACGTTCCGCTCCGCATAGGCGTCCGGGAACAGGTCATACCCGTTGTAGCCGGTGTTTTCCTTGGCCAGCGCGTAATTCACATTCTGTGTGCTGTAGGTATAGAAGATCTGCTTCTGTCCATAGGGATAGACAAGCGGGCCGAGGAAGGAGAAGACAAACATGATGATCAGGATCGTAGTGCCGCATACGGCCAGCCGGTTCCTGATAAAACGCTTAAAAACCTGCCGTCCCGGGGAAAGCACCTTGACACGGCTGACATCATCAAGGGCAAGTGTTTGTGCAGCGCCGGAGGAGGGCTGCTTTTTTGCCTCTCTCTGTTTTAATACTTCATTCAGATCATAAGACGCCATTCATATCCTCCTTTCTAACTCAGCCGTACCCGTGGATCTACCAGACCGTACAGAAGGTCGGAGATCAGGTTGCCGAGCAGCGTCAGGATGGAAATAAAGGCCAGGTAAAACATGATAAAGGGAATATCACCCTGCGTCATGGAGGTATAGGAGGCATAGCCGATCCCCCGGATGGAGAACAGGGACTCTGTGATCAGGGCTCCCGCGAACAGGGAGGGAAGGCTGCCGCCCAGGGTGGTGATCAGCGGGATCAGGGTATTACGGAAAGCATGATAGTTGATGACACGCTTTTCCGGTACGCCCTTTGCCCGTGCGGTACGGATATAGTCCGCGTTCAGCACTTCCAGCATGTTGGTCCGGGTA
>CACZQE010000396.1 GCA_902783205.1 uncultured Lachnospiraceae bacterium
GTATACAATCCAGAAGAATCAGCACCAGTATGACTCCGAAGGCCAGCCTATTAAGGCCGGAGAGGAAGTAAACGGATGGCTGGCAATTGATATCAGCACAGAGCAGATTGACTGGGAAAAAGCGGACGATGGGATACAGACTGCAGACATTATTTTCGTTGAGAAAGATAAGGAGTCAGATCTTAAAGAAATCAGCAATGAGCTGAGTCTTATTGAGAGTGGAAGTGATTCTGATTCTGGCACCGGAAAGACTGTCAAGACTGTCAAAGCTGTCAATGCTGATGATATGGATGCTGCTTTTGCCGACAATAAGCAGGATAATACTCAAGACAGTGAGGCAGAGGACAGAGCGTCGGACATTATCGGAAAAGAGCAGGTCAGCTATCCCGCTGTTTCCTTTGACGATTCAATTAAAGTCTCCAGCGGATCCCTCTCCACAGATACGGACGAAGTGTCCGGTGATGTAGGGATGGCCGCAGAGACGGAAATTGCCGTTCACGTAGAAGCAGATAAGGATACATTCCCGGAAGGGACGATTATGGTTCTGTCTGCTGTATCCGATGACCGGATGTCAACCGTCGCGGAGGCGGTGGAAGGAGCAGTCGATGCGCCACAGACCATGGGCTTCCATGCGGTTGATATCAGCTTCCGGGATGCAAAAGGAAATGAAATTGAACCATTGAAACCAATCAGAGTCAGTATGACTTCAGATGCCATTAAGAGAGCGGTTGAGGACCAATCCACTGCTCCTGTTGTCGTGCATGTGAGCGATATTGTTTCTGATGAGACTGTAACAGTCGGAAACACGGATGATGGCGGATCTGTGGCTGCAGCAGAAGAAGATGATGAAGATAAAGGTGCAGCTGACCAGCGTAAATCGGATCCCTCAGGAAGCACTGCGGGTCAGACACCCGACAGTGGCCAGGATACACCGGCAGCCCCGGCGGCAACTATCATTGAAACAGACACAGGAACCAAAGAGGATAATGGAGATACTCTGACATTCGATGCAGAAGCCTTTTCTGTTTATGCCATTGTCTATACCGTGGACTTTCACTACGAAGTAAATGGCAAAATGTACGATTTCAGCATTCCCGGGGGTGGATTTGTCTCATTTTATAACATTATTGAAGTCCTTGGTATAGTGGTAAATGATACAAACACCGAAGAAGATGAGATTCAGGAGCTGGTAGATGGCGCAGAGAACATCACTTTCTCCAATCCGGACCTGCTTTCCGTCAGCAAAGTCGAAGAAGAGACCACAGTAGGGGCGATTAAGGACAGCCTGGGCTTAAAATGCGAGTATTCCGCAGAACTGACTGAGGAAGAGATTGCGGAGATCAATGCACAGACGGCAAAGGCCGGAGACTGGGTACTGATCTCACTGAAGGCATTTGATACGGAAGAGAGCCTGACTGTCACCATGAAGAATGGGGATATCTGGACGGTAAAGGTGACAGATGCGCAGGTTGATGATGCAAATGCGCTTGTCACAGGCCAACAATATGTTTTATATATCGACAGTTATTATAGTGGGCAACATCATTACTACACAATCAGAAATGACGGAGAAACTGTACCCATTACTTCAAATGACCTTGATCAGGTACCTGCTAATTGTCGCTGGACTTATTGGAAAAACGGTGAACAGGTCTATTGGTATAATGACCAGGCTGGCTATAGAGTGTATCTGGATGCATATTTACCGGACAATAGACTTGTAACAACAGATTATAGATGCGAAAGGCTCTATTCATATGACGGGGATGGTTACGTATTCAGGGATTTCAACTATGATTATTATTTGGGGTGGAATTCGTCACGGAATAAAGTTATTGTTACTGATCAGGAGGCTGTGAGAATCAGGGTTTATAAACCTGAACCATTAAACTATAATTATACAGTTCAAACAAGTTCGACTGCGCTGGGACGGGTTTCCGGCGAGGGCAATACAGACGTAATTTCTTTTTCGGGAGTTACGGCAAGAAACAAGAAAAACACTTCTGTGATTACAGCTACTGCTATTGATGGTTCAGAGTTTGTCAGATGGGTATTAAATGGTGAAAATCGAGACGATTTAGGTCAGACTATCCCTGTTGGAGGCATTACATTTGGCGAGGATAATTCTATTCTGACAGCAGTTTTCCATAAAGAATATAGCTCTGATGCAACGAGACGAATTAATGAGTGGGTAGATGGAATAATGGGAGATCCTCTTATTGCCGATAAAACTGCCCATGTATATGATTATGATAATAGAATTTACGAAATAGATTTTACTGCTTCATCAAGCAGGTATACCGTAGAGCCGGATATTTCTCTGGAATTAGTTACGGATACTTCTCGTTCTATGTTTTTTCCTGAGAATCTTTTGAACCCTCAATCGTATATTGTTAATGGGAGTGTTAATCTTGGTGAATGGCTGCTTCAGCATGGAGATACATCTAAAACATACTATACCATCGGCGATCAAAATGGTACTGCAACAATGTACGCAGTATATGCGACGGGAAATGAATATTACACTCAATGGAATATGGTAGATGCATCTTATTATCAGGCACCTGATGGTAAGACGAGGACACCCACACGAGTGGCATATGTAAATGCAACTCGTCGTGACGTTTACATAACCACACAATTTGCGAGCAACAGAGTATTAACGGGAGTATTGTATGAGTCAACGCCCAAAGTGGTTGGAAAGGATTGGAGCCGCCTTGATTATTTGACCTCTGCTGTAAAAGCCGTCACAAGAGCCATATATGAATTAGATCCAGGTGCTGAAATAGGTTTGGTTACATTTAATGCATCTGCTTCAGGCGGGATAATGTATGATAAACAGAACTCTGACAGTCTGCTTGATGCATTAGATAATATCAGTACAGATGGAGGAACAAACCAGACATCTGCTTTGAATCTGATTAATAATAATGGCTATTTTGACTCTCCGGGGACAAGAAAACAGGTTGCAGTTCTTATTACTGATGGCGCTCCGCATGGGACAGAATGGTGGGCTATTGAAAGAGCAGCAAATACGCTAAAGGGTTATGACGAGGAAACAGGTACATATAAAGCCTACCTCTATACTTTAGGTTTGAGTCTCGAAAATGTAGGTGATAACAAAGGCAAGTTATTTGGTATATCCAATGGATATGCAGGTAATGCTGAAAATGAGGATGAACTTGTAACAGAAGTTATAAAACTGCTCAGGTCTCTTTTGACCAGGGCATCGTTACTGGGAGATGTCTCCGATACGATTGATCCTGCTTTCTATCCTGTAGATGAGCAGGGAAATCCTATTCAACCAGGATATTACTATGCAGACAGTACAGGCGGGACAGCTACGCATCATAATTCAGCTCCTACGGATTCCACAAAACCATATTGCTGCTGGCAAAATGATAATGGCACTTGGTCAGTTAAGTGGTTTAATCAAGAAATAAAATGGCCTGAAGATGGTGGATGGGAGCAAAAGGTATATGTAAAGGCAAAAGAAAATTTCTTCGGCGGAAATAATATAACAACTAATGTGGGAGACTCTAATAAAATAGAGGCAAATAAAATCAAACACATTGGAAGTCCTACAGGAAGTTATCCTTTAAGCCAGACTTATAAAAAAGATTTCACTAAACCGCAAGTAAATGTTGATGAACTTACCCTTACAGAGAATTCTACTGAATGGAGGGTATATCTGGGCTCTTCGGTAGATCCTGAGAAGGAGATAAAGGAACTATGGAATAAAATAGAGGTAAATCAGGTCATCTTTGATAATGGTATACCTGGCGATAATGTTGTTTCAATAACGAACAAGAACAATATGTATTACACATTGAATACTAATGAAAACAAAGATGATTCTTCGCCTTCAGATAATAGGAATGAGAAATTACCATTAACTCATTGTATCTTAAATGCAGATTCTGTTATTATGGGATTAATCAATTCAATTACGGATGAAGAAACAACATTTGCTTCATCGACTGTTCCTTACAGCTACGAGGGGCACAGTACAGGTTATTTTACCGTTACTCTCGAAAAAGAAGTTAATGCGGATGCAGCAAGTGATAGTGCACCCAGGAAACATGAAACAAAAGAGGTAGAAGATAACATAGAGATCTATACTTTAAAAGTAACATTTACACCTTTTACGGATGAAGCTTTAGAAAGCTATGAAAAAACGACCTCTGGGCATAAGGCTGGCAAAATTGCAGAGGGGTATGATGGCACTACAGGAAACAAGATTGATAGTGAAAACATCCATAAGATTCATGTGTTCGCAAAAGATCTCGAAATCCAGAAAAAGGATATGACAAATACAAGCAAACTGATCGACACAGCAAAATTCAAACTCTATCGCACTGCAAAGAAAGTGATTGACCCAGAAACAGGACAAGAAACGAACGAGTATGAAACCGGAACAATAGATTTGACGGTCGGTAATGAGACAAAGAAGGTTGTCCAGATAGGGAACGAGATGACAACATCTGGCGGTAAGATCACTATAGAAGATTTATCCTATGCACCAGATGGGGTGTATTATCTCGAAGAGACAAAAGCACCAGACGGCTATATTATTAGTGAAACACCAATAATAATTCGTCTAATGTTGAATGACGTATATACAGATTATAAGAGTCCATTCGGAACGATCACTACTATTAGCAATACTCCATACAACTGGACACAGACGGTGAATCGGCTTGTATATTCTGATTCGAAGGATGGAACAGGGGATGTTGATAAGTTTATTGTTGAAGTGTTGAACAATCCGGGCGTCGAGCTGCCTTCCACTGGCGGTCCCGGCACCAACCTGATCTACCTCCTCGGCCTTATGCTCACAGGCCTTGCGGGTGCGGGTCTGTCAATGAAACGGAGAAGAAACGCAGCATAACAAGACCTACAGAGAGACCATTCACTTCGGTGGATGGTCTTTTCTTTTGCCTTTGGAGTTATATATTCCAATGTTAAGCGCCCGGATACCAGGCTGATCAGAATCTGGTGATGTTGTTGATTGTTATTGATTTACAATGAAAACTGACCCAGGTTTAACGGTGAAAACTGACCCACCCCCGGTGGGGAGATCAACCGATCAGATCTCAA
>CACZQE010000397.1 GCA_902783205.1 uncultured Lachnospiraceae bacterium
ACACCGCACCGGATGCTGAAAGAAAGAAGCGGTTTGTCGATTTCCTGGAGAAAAAATACCATCAGGAGTTTGAACTTCTCTGGGTAGAAGACACAAAGATCTCTTCCGGTTTTAAATTGATCGTGGGCAATGAGATCTACGATTGGACCCGGAAGGGAAGGGTTCAACAGTTAAAAGACATGTTTTTCGAGAAGGTTTCGGATGCTGCCGAGAAGGAACAGCCGGACCGGACTGATTATATAACCCTTCTTAAGACTTCTTTGAAATCCTGGAACCTGGAAGCCCTTCCGGAGGAAGAGGGTGTCGTCATCATGGTTGGTGACGGTATCGTTTTTGCCGAGGGACTGGAAAGTGTCGTATACGGTGAGATCGTCGTATTCGATTCCGGTGTCAAGGGAATGGTACAGGATCTTCGTCCTGACAGTGTTGGTATCATCCTCTTTGGAGATGAGGAGTCTGTCATGGAAGGCAGCCGGGTTCGTCGGACCAAGAAGACAGCCGGAGTCCCAGTCGGGGAAGGGTTCCTGGGCCGGGTCGTTGATGCCTTGGGTAATCCCGTGGACGACCAGGGGGCAGTAATGTCTGTGGACTATCTGCCCATTGAGACAGAGGCCCCTGAGATCATAGAACGTCAGGCTGTTGATACGCCCATGAATACAGGTATTCTTTGTATTGATTCCATGTTCCCTATCGGACGAGGACAGCGTGAGTTGATCATCGGTGACCGGCAGACCGGAAAAACATCCATTGCCATCGATACCATTTTAAATCAAAAGGGAAATGATGTAATCTGCATCTATGTGGCCATTGGCCAGAAGGCCAGCAGTATTGCCCAGCTGGTGGCTTCTCTGAGAAGAAAAGGGGCTATGGACTACACCATCGTGGTCAATGCTTCTGCCAGCGAATCGGCCCCTATGCAGTATATTGCACCTTATTCCGGCACAGCTATGGCTGAGTATTTTATGAGAAAGGGAAGAGATGTCCTGATCGTCTATGACGACCTGTCCAAGCACGCGATTGCCTATCGTGCCCTGTCTCTTCTTCTTGAGCGTTCACCGGGTCGTGAAGCTTATCCCGGAGATGTTTTCTATCTTCACTCCAGACTGCTGGAGCGTTCAGCCCGTCTGGCCGATGAAATCGGAGGAGGAAGTATCACAGCTCTTCCTATCGTGGAAACCCAGGCCGGTGATGTATCTGCCTACATACCAACAAATATTATTTCCATCACAGACGGCCAGATTTTCCTGGAATCTGATCTCTTCTTTTCGGGACAGCGTCCGGCGGTTAATGTCGGTTTGTCGGTATCCCGTGTCGGCGGAGCGGCTCAGACCAAAGCCATGAAAAAGGCCACCGGAAGCATTCGTCTGGACCTTGCCCAATATCGGGAGATGGAAGTGTTTACTCAGTTCTCCAGTGACCTGGACGAGGCAACTAAAAAGAGACTTATGTACGGTCAGGGACTGATGCACCTGCTTCGTCAGCCCACGGGAGCACCTTATTCGCTCTCCCAACAGGTTATTTTACTGGTGGCAGGAACAGCCCATGTCCTTCAGGACCTTCCTATCAATAAAGTGTCGGAATTCCGGCAGAGACTGCTTGCCCACTTTAAGGTACAGGCTTCAGACCTCTGTGAGAGCATAGACGAGAGCGGTATCCTTGAAGATACGGATAAACAGAGGATTATCGATGTCTCCAATGATTTCCTGCGTGCTTTTAAAAAGGAAATGGCAGACCAGGAAGCTGCTGCAAAAGAGATAGCAGCAAAAAAAGCTGCCGACATGAAAAAACAGGAGCAGGAAAAAGTTGCTGTTGTAGCAGCTGATCAGGACAAGCAGTAACCGGTATAAGAGACAGAGGATTCGATTATGGCAAATGTTTCTGATACAAAAAACCGAATAAATAGTGTTGAGAATACTCACAAGATCACCAATGCCATGTATCTGATTTCTTCAACCAAATTACAGAAGGCCAAGCAGAATCTGAACAAAACACGGCCTTTTTTCCAGATGATGGAGAATGAGATCAAGCGGATCTTTCAGACAGAGGCGGATGTTAATTCCAGATATTTTTATCCGGAGACCGGGCGTAAGCCTGCGGAAACCTATGCCTACCTGGTCATCACCGCGGACAAGGGCCTTGCCGGATCCTACAACTATAATGTGATCAAGCAGGCTGCTTTGGAAATGAAGAAACACAAAAAGGTAAAACTTTATGTGGTCGGTGAATATGGGAGAAGATATTACTATAAACATAATATCCCTATTGAACACTCCTTCCTCTATACCGCTCAGAATCCTACCATGCACAGAGCCAGGGAGATTGCCCATATTCTTTTGACAGAGTATGATGAGGGAAGGGTTGATGAAATCCGTGTCATTTACAGTGATATGGAAAATGAGCTCAATTCCACAGTAAAGCGGATGAACCTGCTCCCCTTTGAGCGGAAACCTTTCCTGACACCGGAAGACGAGCGAAGCCACAGGGACGTTCATTATCAGTTTTATCCGTCTGTAACCGAAGTTATTAATAATATCATCCCGGCATATATCTCGGGCTTTATCTATGGAGCGCTGGTTGACAGTTTTTCTGCTGAACAGAATGCCAGAATGAGGGCAATGGACTCGGCAAATAAAAATGCCCAGCAGATCCTCGGTGACCTCAGACTGCAGTACAACCGTGTCCGTCAATCCGCAATCACTCAGGAGATTACGGAGATTTCTGCCGGCGCCAAGG
>CACZQE010000398.1 GCA_902783205.1 uncultured Lachnospiraceae bacterium
GAAGAACCGCAGCTGGTGTTCTTCTAGCAACGCAAACGATCAAAGGGCCGTCACGATTGAGTGTGCGTCTGACACGACAGAACCGTTTGCATTCAAGGACATCGTCTATCAGACGCTGATCAAGCTCTGCACAGATATCTGTAAACGCAACGGCAAGAATAAACTCCTGTGGCTAGGAGATAAAGAGAAAACACTGGCCTATTCACCGGCTAAAGGGGAGATGATCCTCACGGTTCATCGCTGGTTTGCAAATAAATCCTGCCCCGGCAACTGGCTATATGCAAGAATGGGAGATCTGGCGGCAAAGGTGACGGCGATGCTGCAGGACGGGGATGCCATCGGCGACACATCGGTTACGGAGGGGCTTACGCAGGGTGATACAGGAGCGGAAGTAAAGACGATGCAGCAGATGCTAATTACCTGTGGTTTTTCCTGTGGGAATGCTGGCATAGATGGAATATTTGGCAATGACACCTATACGGCACTTGTCGCATTCCAGAAATCAGCAGGACTTCCTGAGAGTGGGATCTATGAGGATACCAGTAAGAAGGCGCTGGAAAAGTACTACAAGGAGAAGAAGGAAGCCGTACCTAGTAAAGGCAACACACAGGCAACCTCCTTCAAAGGACTTTCAGAAGCAGAGGTCGTAAAGAAAGTTGGGGCTCTCTTCACCCAGGATCAGAAGGAATTCGGGATTTTGGCCTGCGTTTCCATGGCTCAGTTTATTCTTGAGAGCGGGTATGGGCAGACAGAGCTGGCCCAGAGGGCAAATAACTGCTTTGGTATGAAGAAAACTCTTTCTGGCAATACATGGGGAGGATCCACCTGGGATGGGGTCTCAATCTACAGAAAGAAAACTCAAGAGGATGATGGAACTGGTAGACTCTATACAATCACAGCGGATTTCCGTAAGTATCCGTGTGTCGAGGATTCCATTGCAGATCATGCAGCTTATCTGCTTGGCGCTAAGAACGGAAATAAGCTGCGGTATGCTGGTCTTCAGGGATGTGCAGATTATAAGAAGGCCGTACAGCTGATTAAAGACGGTGGTTATGCGACCGATACAACTTATGTAAAACAGCTCTGTTCGATCATTGAACGATGGAATCTTACGCAGTTCAATGTGAAGGAAGAGTCATCAAAGACTGAGACAAAGGACGAGGCGGCTACGCCAGTAAAGAAGATTGGTGACAGAGAGATCAAGGATATCACGAGGGAGAACCTCTCTGAAGTTCCCAGAAGCCGTGGAGGAAACAAGATCGAATTCATTGTTGTCCATTACCTTGGCGTGCCGAATGCGGATAATCCGTATCTCTATGGAGGCGGATATGGGGGGCACTACAATATCAAACGTGACGGCACGATCTATAAGGCTGCGGATCCGAGAACAGCCGTGGTCTGGCACTGCGGAGGAGACCTGCAGGGATCCGGAGGGCACACCTTCCACGGGATCTGTACCAACTTCAATTCCATCGGAATCGAGTGCGGCGTCTGCTATACGGATACTTCAGTGAAGGATGCAAACGGCGATTCTGACCAGTGGTATTTCACCACGGAGACGCAGGAAAGCCTGGTCTACCTTGTTTCGAAGCTCATGGATGAATATGGAATTGGCGTCGATCATGTGATCCGCCATTACGACGTGACAGGGAAGATCTGTCCGAATCCCTACGTGAAGAACAACCGCCTCCGCACTAGCTGGACGTGGGATGAGTTCAAAGCACGTCTTATGGAATACCGTAATTCTGCGGGATATACAGCGGATAGTAAAGCAAAGACGGATACGAAAGAGCAGGCCACTCAGACCTACTTGTACCGTGTCAGAAAGAACTGGACAGATGCTTCTTCTCAGCTTGGTGCCTATAAGGTCCTTGCCAATGCAAAGAAGAAAGTAGATGAGAATCCTGGCTATGCGGTATTTAATATGGACGGGAAGCAGATCTATCCGGAGAAGATGTCGACAGAGAAATCCGCTGTCCCCTATCTTGTGAAGGTCAGCATTGACAACTTGAATATCCGGAGTGGCCCCGGAACGGAATACAGTCGTACCGGGAAGTTCACGGGAAAGGGTATTTTCACCATTGTGGAAGAAAATAGCGGGACCGGATCCAATAAAGGCTGGGGGCGTCTGAAATCAGGCGCTGGCTGGATTTCGCTTGATTTTACAACGAAGCAGTAATTGTTTGGGCAGTCACTGAGGAAATTCCTCGGCGACTGCCCTTATTTTTTTATTGCTTAGCCTCCATGCTTATATAGTTTAGGGCTAAGCGATAAATTCTGAGCGGCGTTACAGTAGAGAAAGCGCTGGATCATAACAACAGTGCCTTGATAGATGAGATCGATGCCAGGCTCGAAGCCTTACAGAAGGACCTGCTCAAAAAGGCTAACGCCAAGCAAGGGTACGAGGATCTGGCTGAGGAAATTGAGTCGCTCCGCAGCGAGAAGGAAGGTTTGCTTCTGGAGGACGCTAATCGGATCGGGCTGCAGAAGCGCTTGGATGAGCTCGAAGCCTTTCTGGACGAGCACCAGGAACCGGTGACGGACTA
>CACZQE010000399.1 GCA_902783205.1 uncultured Lachnospiraceae bacterium
CCATGCCGATAACCGCAGAGATCTGTCTGCTGTCCTCGTCCGGTTTTCCGTCCGGAATACTGTCGAGTTCCATTGCCGCAGGCAGAGGATCCATCCACAGGCTTCTGGCCTGAAGACCTTCCCGTTTGGCCAGGTCGGACAGATACTGTACAATTGAGACGATCTGTTTGATCCCGGTCTTCTCTCTTTTGACCGGCGGCTTTACGTTCAATATACTTTGTCCGACGTTGTCGAGAAACTCGACCCCGTTATCCTCTTCAACCAGGACTTCATCCTGGGGTATGTATTCTGCTCCGCACCATCCCGACTGTCCCAGGGCAAAATATTCATTATAGCCCACCTGGAGATAAAACCTTCCCGTTGCTTTAAGTTCTGCAGCATCCGGCCTCTTCAGCATGTCCATACTGTCATTGCGGTCCTGCACCCGGAGGCAGACCCGGAATTTCGTATTGCTTAAAATCTGGTCATTTACTACGCCGCTGGGTCTTTGTGTCGCCAGGATCAGATGTACGCCGAGACTTCTTCCGATTCGGGCCGTACTGATCAGTTCGCTCATGAATTCCGGCTGCTGAGCCTTCAGTTCGGCAAATTCATCTGAAATGATGAACAGGTGCGGTAAGGGTTCCGATACCCGCTTATTTCTGTACAGCTTCTGATAATCGTAAATATCCATCGTGCCTTCATTCACTTCTGTTTTGGCACGTTTGAATATTTCCTGCCGTCTGGTAAGCTCACTGTTGATGGAAGCCAGGGATCTTTGGATGGCGGCGCCGTCCAGATTGGTTATGGTTCCCACCACATGCGGAAGATGAATACCTCTTTCCTTGTTTTCAAAGGCATCCGCCAGACCGCCGCCCTTATAGTCGATCAGGACAAAGGCCACCTCATCGGGACTGTAATTCACCGCCATAGACAGTATGTAGGTAATTATGAATTCAGATTTTCCGGAACCGGTCATTCCGGCTATCAGGCCATGGGGTCCCTGCCGTTTTTCGTGAAGGTCCAGCGTAAAAAGCTGACCGTCAGTTCCTACGCCTACAGGCGCAGCCAGGGATTTGATCGGGTTGTTATCCGTCCATCTCTTCAGCGGATTCAGATGTTCAACCTTCCCTGCATTGAACATCTCCAGGAAGGTTACGGTCGAAGGAAGGGAAAATGATGCGGAATCCATCATCAGTTTCGTCGACATCAGTTTTACCAGACTTTCTCCGGCCTCTGCTGCCGAAAAAGCGTCCAGCTGGAATTCCTGTTCTTTGGAATCCGGATCCAGGTAGTCAATTATCTTATAGACTCCCTGCAGATCCACGATCAGGCTGGATTCCTTCGGAAGTCCTTCAAAACAGGAGATGATCGATATCCCGCAATAGGCTTCCTGTTCAAGGACAGTTTTAAACACCTCCATGGAATTGAACAAGGTTTTGCTTAAAGCGAACACTACATAGGAAATGCCGCTTTTAATATCATATCTTTTGTCCTTCTCAACCGTTTCTTCTATCTCTTTATTAAGATAAGCGCTTATCTGCTGTGCGTCAGAGGGTGAAGAGGCAAAAAAGCGAAGCGTTTTGTCATTGTTCCAGTTATGGGGCAAAAACCGGACAAAATCGAAATTCCCGACCAGTTCCTGATCCGCCAGCACAACAACTTTGACCTCATCGTAACTGTGAGTCGCTGCGATCTGAAGGATCAAATTCCTGAAATAGCCAATGGCATCAGGAACCTTTCCGGAGACTCCGGATATCCAGTTTCTGACCAGGGACAGCATCACCGGCGCATCTTCCAGAAAAACCGGCTTTTCCGCTATCTCGTACATTTCATTTTCGAGAATGTCCGGCTCCATTTCGAATCGCCGGGGATTGTATTTTTTCTCTGCTATCAGCGGAATTTTCCCGTACCCGACCCGGATATTCAGAAAATCCTCATCACTTTTCCGTCTTTCCCACAGGCGCTTGCCGGAGACGGCAAAATCCAGAACCGTTTTCAGGTCAGGATAATTCTGATTCAGTTTTCTCTCTTCATCCTGTTTCTCCTGCCGGATAGCGTCCTGAATATATTGCAGATATTTCCGGTATTGCTCCAGACGTTTCGCTTCATAGTCCTTACGCTCTTTTTCCGTCATGCCCTGTGTCAGGGACGGCAGTACCATACTGGTCACAGCCATAAAATAATTCCCTGTCATAAGGGCTCTTCCACCCATAAGCAGAGGATTTCCCAGCCGGAGCATAAGAGGTATTTTTCCGCCGTTCATTGTCGGCGGAGGGCTTTCGATCGTGATCGGCTCAGGAGCTATTCTTCCCGGTTTTCTGGGTTGACGGTCAAATAAAGTCCCTGCAGCGGGATTGCCGGC
>CACZQE010000400.1 GCA_902783205.1 uncultured Lachnospiraceae bacterium
CTGCGCATCAACATCATAGACAAGGGACCCGTCCGGGTTCTTCTGCGGGATCGAGATCAGGAAAGACGTGATGTAAAACTTATTGTCACCTTCTCCACGCGCATCCTGCTTGACAAGGTACAGTCCTACTTCGAGGTCGTCAAAAGATACCTTTCCTTCGGCGTCCATTGCTTTCGGCTGTACATCAAAGGCGATATTCTCGGCGGTCGCCGCCATCTTCTTCGCGAGATCAAGATTCGCCGCATCCAGGGCTTCATCCGTATCCGGAATCTCTCCCGCCCCGGCAAAGCGCTCATCCTCTTCGAACCAGGCTCCCCCGTTGTCCTGGATGACGTCCGCCACTTTGTAGAGGCCGACAGAGTTTCCTCCCGTTACCGGCCTTGTCGTTTTGGTATTCTCATCATAATACGTGAACGTGATCGAGATCGATCCGGCGCGGTCCGGGTCCAGCGCCTCTTTGTCCTCAGCCGCAGCTGCCGGGAGCGATGTCAGAGGCATCATCAGGCCCAGTGACAAAGCCAGGGCTGCTTTCGCGATTCCCTTTATTCTGTTTTTCAGTCCAACTTTTTTACCATGCATTTTGTTGCCCCTTTCTGCGGCTGTTTTATTTCTTTTGTTTCTTTTCAAAAAACTTCTTTACGGCTTCCAGAACAACATCCTGGTCTCCAATCTCTATCTCTGCTTCCTGCAGATTCTTTTCACCCAGATACTCCTCTTTCAAGTCTCTCTTTTTTCTCTTTTTTGCACTTGTACTGATCAAAACATAGAGTAGTAACAAGAGTATAAGGGGCACTGCCAGGAATGGTGCAATATAGACCGGTGGGATCTGAATTGCATCCGCGACAACCATTGCATTGCCGTTGAGATTATTGATTCGGTGTGCGCGCACCAGAAGCCTGTGAGTATTGATGCCGTAGGGAGTACAGGTGATCAGCGTGCAGTAATCCTTCCCTTCCTCAATGGTCAGGTGGGAAAAATCATCCGGCTCCACGATCCAGATATGATCCACCTCATAAGTGAGGGTCTCGTTCAGGATCGTCATGGTAAATGTATCACCTTCCCTGAGCTTGTCCAGGTCTGTAAAAAGCCTGGCTGAAGGAAGTCCCCTGTGGCCTGACAGCATGCAGTGGGCGCTCTCACCGCCTACCGGAAGAGAAGTCTCCTCAAGGTGTCCTATCGAGGTATGCAGGGTTTCTTCTTCTGTTCCGTGATAGATCGGGAGCATCACATCGATCTTCTGGATCTTGATATACCCCATGACGCCGTTGCCGCCTACGTCAAGCTGCGATCTGTAAGCCTCCCGCTCTTCTTCAGAGAGTGTCCAGTTAATTCCTCTTTTAGCAAGTTCTGCATTATACATCCTGGCTTCATCCAGGATCCTCGCATAATCTTCTTTGTTCATGTTCGCCACGCTCTCCGCGTAGGACATGACAGATCTGGCCTGATGCAAGGAATTCCAGTAGTCCGCAAAGGACGGATATATTAAAAGACAAGCCCCTATGATCAATGCAGCCACAAGAATCACTGTTAACATCCGATCCGATATCCAGCTCAGCAGTTGAAATCCGGAACCGGCATTGGCTGATTCTGCAATATTGTAGTTTTTCTTTGTGTTATACAGTTTCATGCTATCCTTCATGCTTGTAAATAATGTTTACTTTACTAAATGCACAGCCGTAAGCTTTACATTTAGGAAAACAAGCATTAGATTACCGGGCATCACTATTTTAAGCTGCTGATCACTCCGGGCTCCGGCATTACGCCGGAGCCTCTCGAGTGTTCATTTAGTGTTTATTCCGGATCAACCCGGTCAAAATTCACTATATTAATGATTCCATTTGTCTGCTACCGATCAGCGGGACATTCTTCTCTTTGAGATCAGGATGACTGCTGCGCCGATCACGAGGATGGAACCGACAACGTAGAACAGTGTTGTGCCGATACCGCCGGTGGAAGGAAGCTCCTGGCCGGGAGTATTGGGAACTTCAAAGGACTCCTCATTGATTGTTGTTTCAGTAGAAGTAGGACCTTCGTTCTCAATAGTGTATTCATTTTCAGAGAGCTTCTCATCTGTCTCTGCATCATAAGTTGTTACAGTATAAGTATCCAGGACTTCTGTCTCGTAGGTTATTGTAATGCCCAGGTCTTCATCTTCCTCTGTAACGGTCTCTGTCCTGTACTGGGCATCAATCACTATTTTGTAGACTGTCGTGTCCTTAATGTAACCTGCCGGAGCATCTGTCTCCTTCAGATAGTAAGTATCAGCAGCGAGGCCCTTGTAAGTAATGATGCCATCTTCTTTAGTTGTAAAGGTTCCATCCGTTAAGTCGTTCGTGTAAAGTGTTGTGCACTCTTTATCTGTGTACAGGCCGAAGGTCGCGCCGATCAGAGCGCCAACTGTCTTCTCGTTGTCCAGTTCAATTTCTTCTACTACATATTCGCCATTTTCTACTGCAACCTTCACGAGTTCAGAAGTCTTCTTTGTCTCATCACCGAGGAGAGCTGCACCAAGAGAGAATGTATATGTATTGGAAACGTCCTTCAATGCTCCTTTTTCATTGCCGGGACCGTTAGAATAAATAACCTCAACTGTGTTTTCATCCTGATTGATAATGAATTCAGCCTCGTTTGTCACTGTTCCCGTATACTCGATGTGAACAGTTCGCGCTATAGTATTGGTCGCCAGGAACCCGTCCTCAGAGCCATCAAACGACACGGTGAATCCTGTTTTATCTGCATCTTTGATCTCATAAGCACCGGCAGGGGCTTCAGGACCAAGTGTAACTGTGATCGAATCAGGATCCAGTTCCACTCCTTCAGTAATTGAGTCAACAATATCAAAAGAAGGATTTGTATAACTGGGAAGGAACACGGGAAGAGTTGTATCAATATAGAATGTCACAGTCTCTCCCACATAAGAATCAATCGCTTCTGCGACTTCTCTGTCAGTGTCTTCTTCTGTTTTCTCGACAATGAAGGTGGTTTTCTTAGCCATTGCTTTGTCAGAATACTGCTCTTCGATAGAGACGATCGAGCTGGGATCTTCCTCACCTTCTTCTTTGGGCTGTCTATAGTCAGCTCCTACGAATGCGGGATTGTAAACAACACCGGGCTCTGCCGCTGCAATTACAACCATATATAAACCGGCATCCGGTCCTTCTAATGTCCAAACACCTGTAGAATCGACCGTACCGCCATCCACTCCTCCGGATGTTGCAGCTGCAGCGATCCTGGTTGCAAGGGCCTGATCAATCGATCCAGCTTCATCCTCTGTTCCCAGAATCTGCTCAAGATCTGCATCAGCAAGAGAATCGAACGGTGCTTTAAACGCCCAGCCGGTTCCATCTACCCATTCAAGTACCTGATAATACGTCACGGCATCGCCTTCAGCAAGATCCAGTACCTGAATCTGTCCGTCAACTTCCAGATCACCTTCTGCCGCGAATACGCTTGTTCCCATACTAAGCACCATAACCATGGCAATCAGCACAGCGAAGATCTTTTTCATTCTCTTCATGATCATTTCATCCTTTCTTATCAGTCTGTCTCTTCAAAGACTATATCCAGCCCATGAAGGGCGTTTGCTGTTTAAGACTTCAGCTGGTTTCGGGCTGAGCCATCAAGTCTCGACTGATTTTTGACAGATCAGCCCGAAGTTTAGAGTTTTATCATTCGTCTTCAGATATCGGCGTCAGTTATTCGTCGAGATCAGAGGCTGTTAATTCACCCTCCTTTCCCTACGCCTCATCCTGAAGCCGTACATCAAAGCGGATGCCATGATCAGCATTAAGCCGCTCAGTGTATACAGCAGTGTGCCGGGACCTCCGGAATGCGGTAGTTCTGCACCGGACGGATTATTAATGTAGATTCCAAAGCCTCCTTCATCGAGTTCATAGATTGCAGAAGTTCTAGAATCAAATTCCTCATTTCCTGTGGTGTAGTCGACACTACCATCATCATTAATTGTAAATTTAACGACTCCGTCCAGAAGGATATAGCCGCCAGTAGTTGCTACTTCCTTCAAGAAATATGTGCCCGGGATCAAAGCACCTATCCTGACAGTTCCATCTTCTCCGGTTTCAATAATTCCATCCGGTCCGAATTCAGCACCGGTGCTGTCAGTCATAATCTGATTAGTGCAATCTTCGTCAGAATAGAGTTTGAACTGTACACCACTCAGTGTGTTTTCCGGAGTCCAGTCACCGATCTTCTTGATTTCGATCACAGTACTGATCTGCGTGTTCGTGATTATTCCGCCACTCGCAACAGGCTCTGTTGTTGATGCTTTGTATCCGGGATAACCGGTTGTCTCGGCGATTGTGTAAGTAATCTCAGTAGTACCATCTGCCTGATACTTGGGCAGATTTACGAACGTCGCTTTCCAGGGTTCACTCTCATAGCCACCTGTCACTTCGGGTTTCGTATCAGCCTCTCCATCAAGCGTTACCGTGTACTCAGTTGCCGTTTCACCTGCGTACAGAGTGAATACAACTGTTCCTCCATCCGGAGCTTCTGTGGTGCCATCTGCGTTCAACCAGGCTTTCAGAGCATAAACTTCAATAGCCTCCTGCGTATTCGTAATTGTTCCGCCGCTTGCAACAGGATCTCTTGTAGACGGTGTGTATCCGGGATAGGTTCCGGTCTCTGCAATCGTATAAACAATCTCAACTGCTTCGCCTTCAACAACTTTATACTTCGGCAGATTCTGGAACGTTGCCTTCCAGTCTGTACTTTCATATCCAGCCGTTCCGGAAGGAACTTCATCAGCTTCTCCGTTAAGTGTTACCGTGTACTCAGTTGCCGTTTCATCTGCATACAGCGTAAATACTACTGTTGCCCCTGCAGGAGGTGTAGTTGAGCCGTCTGCATTCTTCCATTCCTTAGTTGCTTCTGCCGTTGTAGGTTCCTGTGTATTCGTAATTGTTCCGCCGCTTGCAACAGGATCTCTTGTAGACGGTGTGTATCCGGGATAGGTTCCGGTCTCTGCGATCGTATAAACAATCTCAACTGCTTCTCCATTTTCAATTCTATACATCGGCAGGTTTACGAATGTTGCTGTCCAGGCTATGCTCTCATATCCACCGGTCACTTCAGGTGCAGTTTCCGGCGTTCCGTCAAGTTCTACCGTGTACTCAGTTGCCGTTCCGTCCGCATACAGGGTATAGGTAACCTTTCCGCCCTGCGGTGCATCTGTTGTCCCATCTGCATTCACCCATGCCTTAAGGGCATTTGCGATTGTGGAATCCTGGGAGTTAGTGATCGTACTTCCGGAACCTACCGGCTCTGTAGTAGAAGCAGTGTATCCCGGATAACCGGTTGTCTCGGCGATTGTGTATACAATCTCAGTTTCACCATCAGCTTGATACTTAGGCAGCTTTACAAACGTAGCCGTCCAGGGTTCACTCTCATAGCCGCCGGTTACTGTAGGAACATTTTCATCTGCTTTTCCGTCAAGAGTTACGGTATACGGTGTAACAGTTCCATCTGAATACAGTGTGAATACTACTGTTGCGCCATCCGGTGCATCAGTGGTTCCATCTGCATTTTTCCATGCTTTCTTTGCATTTGTTTCTGTAGAACCCTGTGTATTTGTAATGGTCCCGCCACTTGCAACGGGATCTGTTGTCGATGCAGTGTAGCCGGGATAAGTTCCGGTCTCTGCGATCGTATAGACGATTTCTACAGCTTCATTATTAACAATTTTATATTTCGGGAGATTCTGGAACGTTGCTGTCCAAGCCGGACTCTCGTAGCCGCCCGTGCCTGCCGGAGCAGAATCAACTATTCCATCCAGAGTTACGGTATAAGTAGTTGATGTTCCGTCTGCAAACAGAGTGAATACTACTGTTGCGCCTTCCGGAGCTTCAGTGCTGCCGTCTGCATTCTCCCAGGCCTTAATCGCAAATGCCTCTGCGGGAACTTGTGTATTATTTATCGTTCCGCCGCTGGCCACACGATCCGTTGGTGACGGTGTGTATCCGGGATAGGTTCCGGTCTCTGCAATCGTATATTCGATTTCGACTTTTTCACCGTCCACAAGCTTGTACTTCGAAAGACCAACAAATGTTGCGGTCCAGCCTTCACTCTCATAACCTGCAGGATCTGTCCCGGTAGGTGCTTCATCTGCTTTACCATCAAGCGTTACTGTATGCTCAGTTTCTTCTCCATCTGCATACAGTGTGAATACGACTGTCGCGCCATCCGGGGCGGTTGTTGAACCGTCTGCGTTCTTCCAGGTCTTCTTCGCATTTGCTTCCGTCACAACACGCTTATTGGTGTAGTCGATCTCATAGCGAGAGTCGGCGTAATCAATTGTTCCGGAAATACCAAGGTCCTCTACCGTGCCGGCAGGTTCTTCTTTGTCGACTACAGTGGTCGAACCGTCGTCCCCTTCCGTTTCCTCTTTGTATTTCCGTACTCCTGCAATACTGACGTTCTCATAGCTGGCATCCAGTGTCTCAGAAACCGAATAGCTCGATCCGGTAGGCAGGTTCAGGAAACGCAGGCTATAGCCGTCCTGCATTTTAATAGTTACTGCATTTCCGCTGGGGATATAGTAATAACCCGTATATTCTCCAGTAGAATCATCTGTTTCTCTCTCTAAGCCGGTGCCGCTTGCGAGATCATCGCTTATTACAGTCGTGCCATCGCTGGTGTCAACAACCGAGAACCACACGTAATAGTCGGAATTGATGTCCCCCTCTGAACCACTGGAGGCATTGGAATTCGTCACGGTGATAGTGAAGTCGAATGTATCGCCCTCTTTTGGATTCTCTACATGCTTCACGACCTGCAGGTAACTGCGCCGGTGGTTCTCAGCATATAGAGATGCAATCGAATTATCGACCCTGTAGTACATAGCTGTTCCATCGATGGTCAGTTTGTAGTAGGTATATCCATCCTCGCCTACAGCAGAAGCATTATCGCCGGACATGCTGGGCGCTTCGCTGGCGTCCACCTTCACCAACATCGTATTAACCTTATTGATGATCATCGGGCGAAGGGTCGGCGCAACAAACTCCCAATAGTACTCCATTTCGGGCGGCTCGGAGAATGAATAATCATGACCGGGTGTTTTGACAGTAATGACACCATTATGGTCGGTCACAATACCAAAGGAGATAAATGCACTATCCGTCCAATGGTCAGCATCATTCAGAAGCAGCTCATACCGGTCCACTCCATCGCGAGTGACATGCATCAGCAGTTCATTCGGCTTCGTCCGACTGTCAACGTCATTGCTCCAATCCTTGGTGACTGAAACCGCGTCAGTTGCGGCGGTGCTCACGGGATCAGGATTCTCATATTCACTCTTCTGCTGGCCGTCATCCGTACGGTTATCCGTATAGGTTATTGATGCCTCAGTATTAGTTGCAAGGACGTAGTCATCACCATTTTTTATAAGGTATTTCTTGATATTCGCATCCAAGCTGTCATAGCTGACATAGCCGTTCTTAAGGTCGGCAATCAAGTCCAGAGTATACTGGCTGGGATAGACATCGAAGGTCACTTCATATTTCACACCATCCAACAACGTGCCCACAGAGGAAAGGTCCCAATCCACAGTAGGGTCTGTGAAGGTTGCTGCCGGCGGTGCATAATTATAAAATGAAGTTGCGCTGTCCCATTTGATCCTGGCAGTTCCTGCGCTGAACGTGCCTTCATAGGTTTCGGAATAATCTGTTCCGCCTATGGACCAGGAAATGGTTACATTATTACCGGAAGAGGAAACTGTGTATTCGACATCTTCGCCGCTTACCAGATCCTTCATCTTAAACTTGTTGTCAACAGTATTAATTGAAAGCCAGTACTCAAAAGTACTTGTATCCACTTCCAGCAGATGACTCAATTCACCTGATGTCGTCGTCACCTCACTAGTTGTACCGTCAGTGATGGACGCAGCGGTAATGCCCAAGGTCTTCACGATCTTCGAGAAGATGTCATTGATAGCATCTGCTAACGCTTGCGAATCACCGGCATTGTAATAGCCATCAACCGGTTCTGTATCCGGACTTGCAGTACGTGCAGTACCAGTGTTTGCATAGTACATCAGGTCATCCAGATAATCTGCTTCAGTACCATAGGCGTATATACTGAAAAGTGCGCCATGCGAATCCGTTCCTGTCGCGTTACAAGCCAGCTGAACTGCACGTGCCTCGTCCCTCGACTGGACGTAACCTTCACCGGTAGTATCAAAACCACTTGTATGTCCTACCCACTGAGTAGGCTGACCGTCTGTGATAAAGACGACAAAAGTAGGATCGCTATCCGCACTGTTGATCACAGTCTGCGCCTCACGAAGCGCAGCTTCCCAGTTTGTACCGGAAGAATTGGCAAGTTTTTTGGAACCACCGGCTCCGGTGGAACTGACTCTGTTCGTAATATCGGTTTCCGTGCTGGTCCAGCCCTGTACCGTATTCGCCCCCATATTAAAAGTGATCAGTGCAGTCTGTATATTCTCGCTCTCGTCTTCGGGTGTGCTCGGATCATCCTCATTCTGATATCCATACAGAGCATGTGCAAAGTCATAGAGCACTTTTTCTGCTGCGTCAGCACGACGGATTGTCTTGCTGTAACGCTGGCCCGTATATACTGTAAAGTTATTGTAACCGTTCCTGCGATAGACAGTTCCGGTATATCCGTCATCCGCTTCTACTCCGTTCCCTGTGTTCGTTCGATACAACACAAAACTATTGGATCCATCCGCGTTATTCGAACCTCTGGCACCATTGGTCATCGGCACATAATAATTGACCATCGAGTTTGAAGTATCAAAAACAATGATGACATTTGCATTGGAAGCAGTATTATTGTCCGTGTCAGCATCTCCGGTAATCGTCAGGCCCAGCTTGTAAGTACCGTCAAGATTATCTTCCAGGCTTTTTTCATGCGGAGGTACATCCCCGGCGCCGCGCAGTAATGCTTTGCTGGCAGCTTTATTAGTCACTCCCAGATCGGGAGGCGTTACCTCAATAGAACTGGGGCTGAAATCATAATCAGTATCTATGATTTCATATTCATAGATATATGCAAAATCGTACTCCGAGAAGCTGTCGGTATGTGTAATGGTTTCGGAAACTCCTGCATCACTGTTCTTATCGACAGTTTCAAGGATCTCCGCTCCCTCCTCGGTATAATGGACCCCGACGATATGGTTTCCGATATCCGGAGTCACTTTTTTCGACCCGTCGTTATAATCTTCATATTCTCCGGGGTTTGTGGTATCCATTGGATTAGTGTATTCAACCTTAACCTCAACAGGATAAACCGGTTCAAACTCTTTCCCGGTCTTCTTATCTCCCCCGGCTGCCCCATCCGGAGCCATAATGGAAATATTCAGATAGCGAACATCTGTGATCGCGACGTTGCCGTATTTTTCAAACAATGCTGCGGCCAAGCGCTCATTGCGCTGCGCATAAGCTTCCGGTTCTTCTTCAAAGGAAACTTCGGAAACTTCCAGTTTTGCATCCTCGGGAACTTCTTCACGAGGATCAAATGTGACGCTGACATTCAAAGTTTTACCGTCAGCGGTGAGGAACTGGGTAGTCAGTGTCGTTCCTACAACAGCATAAACGGAAAATCCGTCAGTATTGAAAGTCACAGCTTCAAGCTGCTCTTCGTTAACAACAGTTTGAGGTAAAATCACCTCAGCGCCGGTCTCTGCAAAATGAACAGCACTGACACTTGAGGTCTCAGAAAGATCCTGGCCGCCTTTAAACTCGATCTTTACCTCTACGTCTTTCTGCGGCTGAATCTTCTCGGATCCGTTATAAATACTGATGTTAAACAGATGCGCGAATGTGAGCTCTGCAGGTGCTTCATCTTTTCCCAGAAGTTCAGTAATCTGCGCAACATACTCATCATAATCCGCGGTTCCCTTAACAATCTCTTCCACGACCAGTTCTGAGCCGGCAGGAATTCTGGCGTCCTCAGGAATGTCTACAGTGATGGTATAGGTCTCCCCGTCCGCTGTGAGGAAATCAACAACAAATGTCTCTGAACCGACAATGCCGTACACAGAGAACTGATCAGCATTGAACTCAACAGCCTCTACTTCTTTATCAGACCCCTCTGTATCGGAATCGATGACTTCTGCCTTCTCCTCGTCGTTCTTGTCGAAGTGGATCATGTCAACATTCGTGGTCTCTTCGATCTCAACTGCCTTCTTGTACTCGATCCTCACATTGACGTTTCCGCTGGGCTCGATCTCAACGCCCTCGTAAACGAAGGAGATATCATAGAACTTAGCGAAGGACAGAGTCGTATTCTCGTCGTACTTGTCCTGAATCTCGCTGAGAGCCTTCTGGTAGTATGCTTCATAGGCTTCCGGATCACTTTCTTTCGTGATCTCTTTGACCCTGAGCTGAACGCCTACAGGAAGCTGCGCACTCTCGCCGAAGTCAGCGTAAACGACATAGTCAGCCCCTTCATAAGTGAGCTGCGTGTCCTCAATGATCAGCTTGACTTCTTCA
>CACZQE010000401.1 GCA_902783205.1 uncultured Lachnospiraceae bacterium
AGCCGCAGGCGCAGTGTGAGGTTAGTACCGCTACGCTGAGGACGAGCGAAAGCGTGTCATTTCGGGTGCCATCGCCTACGCGTGGCTATAAAGTCGGGGTCTGAACAGTAACTTTTTCAGGCAGCCAAAGTGGAAAGAAGCAGTTTCAGCTTGCAGTTTGACAAGAGGTAAGGTATAGTAAAAACAGGTAAAAGGAGAAAGGGAAAATGAAAACAAATCTATACCTGATCGGCTTTATGGGGGTCGGGAAATCCGCGGTTTCCAGGTATCTGGATACCCAGGGCCATATGCACAGGGTTGAGATGGACCAGGAAATCGAGAAGCGGGAAAAAATGACAATTCCGGAGATCTTTGCCCGGGAAGGGGAAGAGTATTTCCGGGACAGGGAGACAGAACTGCTCCGGGAACTGTCTGACAGACAAGGCATCGTTGTTTCCTGCGGAGGCGGCGTTCCCAAGAGAGAGGAAAACATCCGCCTTATGAAGGAGAGCGGCACGGTGGTGTGGCTGGAAGCGGAGCCTGAGACGATACTGGAAAGGGTGAGCCGGAATAACAACCGGCCTCTTCTGGAAGGAAAAAAGAATATTGAAGCCATAAGGGATATGATGCAGGAGCGCCGGCCTCTTTACGAAAGGGCGGCGGATATCCGTGTGAGGGCGGACGGACGTCCTGTCTGCAGTATTGCAAAAGAGATCCTGAAACGTAAAAAGTGGACGGGATAATGCGCATATTCTAAAGAGCGGTCAGGCAGGAGAGAAAGAGAAAAAAACAAAACCGCAGGAGTCATTTTGTCCTATAACCATTTATTGTGAGATTATGGAAAACAAGATAGATACTGCTAACTCTATGTTCCAAATAACATACAATTTTCCTTAAAGAAATGCTCCACATTTTATCTTTTTTGTGGTATAATGTATTTAAGCTTTTATGCTTCAATATAGCAACCCATGTATATCCAAGGAGGTACCAAACATTATGGCAAGAAAAATGAAAACCATGGATGGTAACCATGCAGCAGCGCATGCGTCATACGCATTCTCTGATGTAGCGGCGATCTACCCCATCACTCCGTCCTCCGTCATGGCGGAAGCCACCGATGAGTGGGCTACCGAGGGACGGAAGAATATCTTTGGACAGGAAGTCCAGGTTACAGAGATGCAGTCTGAGGCCGGAGCTGCTGGTGCAGTCCATGGCTCTTTGGCGGCAGGCGCCCTGACCACGACCTACACGGCATCCCAGGGTCTTCTTCTGATGATCCCGAACCTGTACAAGATCGCCGGCGAGCAGCTTCCCGGTGTTTTCAATGTCTCCGCCCGTGCTATCGCTTCCCATGCTCTGTCGATTTTCGGCGATCACTCTGATGTTATGGCATGTCGTCAGACTGGCTGTGCGATGCTCTGCGAGTCCTCCGTACAGGAAGTTATGGATCTGACCCCGGTAGCCCATCTGGCAGGTATCAAGGGCAAGGTTCCCTTTATCAACTTCTTTGATGGATTCCGTACTTCCCATGAGATCCAGAAGATTGAGACCTGGGATTATGAAGATCTGAAAGAGACGGCAGACATGGATGCGATCGCTGCTTTCCGTGCCAACGCTCTTAATCCAAATCATCCCTGCCAGCGGGGCAGCGCTCAGAACCCGGATATCTTCTTCCAGGCAAGAGAGGCCTGCAACCCGTATTATGATGCTCTTCCGGCTATCGTGCAGGAGTATATGGACAAGATCAATGCCAAGATCGGTACCGATTATAAACTCTTCAACTATTATGGCGCACCGGATGCAGAGCGTGTGATCATCGCTATGGGTTCCGTCAATGACACCATCGAAGAGACCATCGATTACCTGCTGGCGAAGGGTGAGAAGGTCGGTGTCGTAAAGGTCCGTCTGTATCGTCCGTTCTCCGCCAAGGCCCTCGTGGATGCCATCCCCGGCACCGCTAAGGTCATCACCGTATTCGACAGGACAAAAGAGCCGGGCGCTCTTGGCGAGCCGCTCTACCTCGATGTCGTCGCTGCCCTTAAAGGCACTGCCCTTGAGAGCGCAAAGGTTCTGGCCTGCCGCTTCGGTCTTGGTTCCAAGGATACGACTCCGGCTCAGATCGTGGCTGCTTTCGAAAACACCACCAAGGATCATTATACCCTGGGTATTGTGGACGACGTCACAAATATGTCGCTGGAAGTCGGCGCTCCGCTTGTCACCACACCGGAAGGCACGACAAACTGCAAGTTCTGGGGTCTTGG
>CACZQE010000402.1 GCA_902783205.1 uncultured Lachnospiraceae bacterium
GATTACAATTGCAGTCAGCAAATACGAATTCCCCCTGTATCGGATCAATGCTGAGTTCTGCCTTGTACTTTCTTCCTGCGTCCTCACGGAGACTAATCTGATCTGCGGACAGAAGTACAAGGTCTCCCATCTCTCCAAACACTTCGCTGCCTCCGTAAACCCAGTCGGCAGCGTTTTTGCTGACAATTCCTTTATATTCCTGAAACACGATCTTCTGAGCCAGGGCAGCTTCTGTTCCTTTAACCAGCTTCTCCAGGCCAAAGTCTGCTGCCGCCCTTGCATTATCATATCTGTTTTTACTCTTATTCTCTATTGTCATATATCTTATTTCCTTAAAATCCGGCCATTCAGATATTCTGTTTTCTACGGATTTCTTCCTCTGTATATCCATGTAATTCCACAGAGCGCACCTTCATCCTGTACCGGTCCACCTGTTTAAACAGGTTTCGATATTGGGAAGCCGTTCCTTCCATCCGAAAACTCTCCTGTAAATAATCCTTCATTCCCGCAGAATCGATACCCAGATGACTCATCTCATACAGTAAAGAAATACACCGATCGATCAGAGCCTCTTTATTCCCGTAATAGTAATAATAATGCTTAAACTCAAAACCGGAGAGGCATTTTCGGAGTACTTTCTGCTCTTCCTTCGTATAATTCATCTTTCCGTCGGCAATCCGGAAAGCCTCGTCTTTTGAGGGAACATAGTAACCGAAAACCTTCAGCATAGGGTCCTCCATGAGACTTTGAGCAAAAAAGCTATCCATAATCCGACAATTAAACATCGTATACTTGTTCAAGAACTGCAGGGTGTCCGTTTCCTTCCAGGCTAAAGAAATGTCTTCCGGTTTCACCTCTTTTGGATACATGATCACAGCCAGCTGCTTACACATGCTCCTGGTAAACACCCCATAAAGTTCAGATGCCGCTCTGATTACATGCCTGATCTTCTTAAGGACGACCAGGTCTTTCTCCCCTTCCTCCATCAGCATCTTTTCATAATAATCCAGTAATTCATGAGGGATATAAGTAATATCATATCGTCTGTTCCGAAGGCAATATTGACGCAAAACAGGATAGTTGAAGGCTCCCCTTCTCGCACTTTCAACCTCTCCCCTGCACAGCTTCTGAAAGTCACTGTATTCATGGGTATCCATCTCATCCAGAATCTTCTTCCAACGGTCCCCGTTCTTGTACTCCCTGATGATCTCCCGGATCAACTCCCTTTTCCTCAGATATGGATCGACCTTCCTCAATTCTTCCCTCACCATAGATTTAAGAATATCCACTGTGTAAGAATTCAGGATATCCTCAAAGCTGTGACAAAAGGCTCTGCTTAGATGAATCTCCTCCTCACGGCACACCAGCCTGCGATATAACAATCGGTTTATTCTTTTCGGATTAACCAGCAGTTCTCCCTGTTCTTCTCTCTTCCCACGATATCCATATCCATAATGATAATCACCGGATCGGATCAGGCGCCTGTGCAGGGTATTCCAGTTCTCAAGAGAATCGCAGGTTCTCGAAGGATTCATCCCCCTGAAGCGGAGAAGCCTGGGGCCAGCGGCGGGGACAGGAGACGGTCCTTTGTCTACGGATTCCTCCTCTGATACTAGCTCCAACCGGAAGATCCATTTCTCCTCATTCATCATCCTATGTCCCCAATAGTCTTTTCTCTCCTGCATCGGCATGATCACCTGGATCCTCTCCTGATTATGCCCAAGAGTCTGAACGGAAAGGGAGCTTGTCATCTCTTTCTCTCCCAAAACCAGCTTTAAAGGAGCATCCTGAGGCCATCCATGAACAATAGCTATTATGGACAAAAGTTCCCCGACCGTACGAGTTCCTTCCATATAAAATTCTCTGATTATCCTTGGATTTGATCCAGCTAAGGTTGTCTTAAAAATCATTTAGAATCTCATTCCCTGTGTATTTTTAGAAAGACACATTGGTGTCTGTCACAATGTTGCCTATTATTTGCCATAATTTATAAAAGGTCCTCTATGACTATTATTATATCATAGAAGACCCGTTGCGGCTTTCCCAATATTACCTTTTACAGGCTTTGTTTCTCCCCTATTTTCACATAATTTTCACAGTGACAGGCACCAATGTTTTATCAAAAACTGCAGTTTTGTGGTAAATAATTGCATGTTTTGGGATTTTAACACATGATAAAATATCAATATTAGATGACCATGAAGGTTGACCGGCTCTAAAATCTACTGACAGGAGGTAAACGGGGGAAATATGAGAAAAAGTGTTTTTCGGTTTGGCAAAATAGTTGTGTCCACAATAGTAATGGTAATTTTTACTGTACTTATTTTGTCCGGTTATACTTATTGGTTTGGAGTGTATGC
>CACZQE010000403.1 GCA_902783205.1 uncultured Lachnospiraceae bacterium
TCAGAAAGATTACCGTTTTTCCCAAAAATCAAATGGTTTTAAGCTACCATTCGAATTAGGAGGCGGTCGCTCTATCCTACTGAGCTATAGAGACATGTCAGACTTATACATATTAGCGGATTAGTCTTTTTTTGTCAAACATTATCTGCAGCCGGATGCGCTTTTTGGCGGCCGGCTGCATGTTTTTTTCTGTCCGGATCAGATGGTCTGCGCCAGATCGCAGATGACATCCACACATTTGTCGATGCCCAGTTTGGAACTCTTCAGGCACAGGTCGTACTGTGCGGCATCGCCGAAGGCTGTGTGAGTGTAGTAGGAACAGGATTTTTTTCTGGCCTTGTCTACAGACCGCATACGGGCACGGATTTCACTTTCCGTGGCACCGGGCATCCTTTCTTTCAGCAGGTTTATACGGAAATAATCCGATGCTGTAACGAATACATGCAGGCTGTGGTCAAATTCTTTCAGAATGATGTTGGAGTTACGGCCGACGATCACGCAGTTTCTTTTTTCCCCGATAGATATGATGGCTTCCCTCTGGGCCTCAAAAATCTTGTCGGAGGTTGGCCTGTTGTAAAATTCAAAAAGGCTCTGTCCGAATCCCAGGCTTATGGGGAGTTTCTCATCATATTCACGGAAATCCTCTGGTGCCAGCTGCGTGGATTTCATGGCAGACTGGATGATGATATCTCTGTCGCAATAATAATAACCAAGACGGTCGGCAACCTTTCTGCCGATCACTCCGCCGCCGGCACCAAAAGGCCTGCTGATCGTAATAATATTCCTCATGATAATCTCCTACAGTACCTTGTTCAGGAAGTCGATGGTTCTGGGTTCTTTGGGATTGAGAAGGACTTCATCAGGTGTTCCTTCCTCTACGATATAACCGCCGTCCATAAAGAGGATCCTGTCTGAAACTTCGCGGGCAAAGCCGATCTCATGGGTAACTACCACCATGGTCATACCTTCCGCGGCCAGGTCTTTCATAACCTTCAAAACCTCTCCGACCATTTCCGGGTCGAGGGCGGAGGTGGGCTCGTCAAAAAGCATAATGTCCGGCTGCATGCAAAGGGCGCGCGCAATGGCAACACGCTGCTTCTGGCCGCCGGAAAGCTGGTTGGGATAGTTTAAGGCTTTTTCTTCCAGGCCGACTCTCTTGAGCATTGCTTTGGCCCGGTCTTCCGCCTCTTCCGTGGAACACTTTTTCAGCTCGATGGGGGCAAGGGTCATGTTTTCCAGAACGTTCAGGTTGTTGAACAGGTTGAAATGCTGGAAAACCATACCGATGTTTTCCCGCACCTTATTGATGTTGACCTTTTTGTCCGTGATATCAACGCCATCGATTTCGATATGACCGGCCGTGCTTTCCTCCAGCTTGTTGAGGCATCGTAAAAATGTGGACTTTCCGGATCCCGAAGGTCCGATGATTACGACCACTTCACCTTCGTAAATGTCGTTGCTGATGTCTTTGAGGACTTCCAGAGAGCCGAAACTCTTTTTCAGATGTGAAACATGTACTTTTACATTTTCTCTGTTGATTCTGCTATTTTCCAACGTTCAGCCTCCTCTCAATCATCTTGGCAGTTCTTGAAAGGATCGTAATGACGATCAGATACATAATTCCGACAATGGCCCAGGTCTGGAATGACATAAATGTATTGGCCTGAACATTTTTTGCCGTATTAACAAGCTCCGGGAAACCGATAACCGAGAGAATGGATGTATCTTTTAAAGTGATGATGAACTGGTTGATGATGCTGGGGATCATGGTCCGGATAGCCTGGGGAAGAACGACCCTTCTCATGGAAGTGGTGTAGGACAGTCCCAGGGATCTTGCCGCCTCCATCTGCCCGACATCAACGGACTGGATACCGGCACGGATGATCTCCGCCATATAGGCGCCGCAGTTCAGAGCAAGACATATGGTACCGGCGGTCAGTGCAGACAGCGTGACATTAAAACCGCCGAGGATGGTGTTGAAAAAGTAAGGCACACCAAAATATACAAAAAACGCAAGTACGATCATGGGAACACCACGTACAGCGTCTACGAAAATCTGGGATATGATATTACAGACACGGTTCCGGAGTACGCTCAGCATACCGAAGATCAGACCTACGATACATGCGAAGAAGAGTCCTAACAGTGCCAGAATCAGGGTCCTGCCCATGGCGACCAGCAGAAGATTGCCATAGTTAGTAATAATTTTCAGCATATGCACCTCTTAAAAATACGGCAGATTTCACTGGGAAACCTGCCGTCGTTTACATTAGGATGTTAGATTATTCTCCGAGATACTTAGCAAGGATCTCGTCGTATTTTCCGTTTTCCTTAATGTTGGCAAGGCCTGCGTTGAACATGTCAACCAGTTCCTGATTGTCAGCATTGAAGATTGCGAAGCCGTAAGCTGCCGGCTCATTTCCGGTATTCTCAAGGATTGTCATATCAATGTTGTCATCCTTGATGTTGGAAGCCATGATCGGTGCGTCATCGATACATCCTGCTACCTGTCCGCCGGTTACAGCCGTGTACATTGTAGGTGAATCCTCAAAGTATGTGATGGTGAATCCATACTT
Organism: uncultured Lachnospiraceae bacterium; assembly: GCA_902783205.1. Next base: position 2,577 of record CACZQE010000403.1, read on the forward strand.
ATCCTTCAGGCTTTCTGCGTATTCAGCACTCATGGTACCTGTCTTAACAGCAACAGCTTTTCCCTTGAGGTCTTCGAAGCCCTTGATGTCGGAGCCTGTCTTAACAGCCATTACCTGATTTGCATCATAGTATCCGTCGGAGAAGATCCAGCCGGATTCTTTACGCTCATCTGTGATGGAAGCGCCGGCGATCATACCGTCAGCCTGGCCTGCCTGACATGCAGCGATGGAAGCGTCCCAGCCGAGAATCTGAACTTCGTACTCAAAGCCCTGGTCTTCAGCTACAGCTGCGAGGATATCCATATCGATTCCTACGAAATCACCGTTGTCATCTTTGTACTCGAAAGGCTTGAAAGCAGTATCAGTAGCGATGATCCATTTCTTTCCGCTTGCGGCACCTGTTGCGTCTTCAGCCGGTGCTGCTGCCGACCCGCATCCTGCGAGAACTGCAAGCATAGCAGCTGCCAGCATGAGAACAAGTAATTTTTTCTTCATTGTCAGTTCCTCCTCAATTTGTGTTATAATATAGAAACAAGATGTGGTCCGCAGCCACAGCAGGCCACATATGCTACAATTATACAGTGTTTTTGTTATTCTTGCAAGATTTTCAGTTAAATACTGCATAAACACCGTATAATAATTCATAAACAAGAACCGTGACATGATCAGGATACTTGCAGGAGGTTAAAATGTATATCGTTACCAAAGAAAATATTCTGGAATATATGAAAGAAAATCTTCCGGGATTTGACTCTTCAAAAGAATATAAAGTTTCCGTTATGGGAGAGGATCCCGAAGCGGATGAGGGAGAGGGAGACGGCCATATCAATTATGTGTTCAAGGTGACAGGACCGGATAAAGGCTACGTTTTAAAGCAGGGCCTTACGGATCCCAGGAACTTGAACGGCAGGAAGTCCGTTGCGGCTTACCGCAATGACGCGGAGTGCGACACCATGCGGATCCTGCGGACCATTGTTCCGGAATATGTGCCGGAAATTCTCTTCCAGGA
>CACZQE010000404.1 GCA_902783205.1 uncultured Lachnospiraceae bacterium
TTCAACAAATGGGGCATGGTACAAGAACCATGGGACAGCAAAGGCATATTGCAATTATTCTTATCAGGACGCATGGAGTGTTGATGGTTACAATCGTCAGACATCTACAAAGTTTTATATTGACAGTACCGGAAAACTGCATTGTAGATACTACCGTGTTGTAAGCGGGACAGCTCAGGAATGGTCGTCTGATGTCTATATGAAGGCAAATGACAGCGATACAAAATCAGAAGTATTACAGAACTCTATCGCCCGTTTCGTGTCAATATTGAATGCGATGTCTCCGGAAAGCGAAGTCGGAATGACCCGCTTTAGCAGAAATAATTCTAATAATGATGGTTTTACTGCTGATCAACTGCCTCTGTTGAACTGGACCAATGATTCCGCAATGATTACGGCCGCCTTAAATCAGCGCTATGGAGGCGGAACTTCTACAGGAACGGATCCGCAGAACGGATTATCCGTTTATAACTACGGATTTACCGGCAATACAAGTACCTACAGTGGTATGGAAGCTTATCTGAGATATCTGACCAATAATAATCAGAGCAATTACACACCTACTACAGGAAATAATCTCGCCTCTAAATACCTGATTATTTTCACAGATGGCAAGGACACGGACATTGGCAATAATCCTACGTCAGGAACAGCTGTAAACTATGCAAGAGCTCTGAAAAATGCAGGTTACACGATTTTTACAGTCCTGATGCAGTCTGCGGGAATGTCATCAGATGATGTGGCTAAGTCGACTACCTTTTTGAAAACGCTTGCCGGAACCAGTACGCAGTCCGGTGATAATTATTTCTATTCTTCCATGTATAATGATCCGGAGGCTCTTGTTGAAAACTTCAGACAGATTGCGTTAAAAATTGCTCAGCCTCTTAACGGATATATGATCCGGGATTACATTGATCCCAGATTTGATTTGATTGACGAAGATGGAACTGTTATGACACAGTTAAACGCACAGGGTGCCTGGTCCCCCCGTAGTATTACGACAGCGGACGGAAAAAGCGCAATTCTGAAGTATGATACAGACAAGAAGATGTTTTACCTGGAGATAGAAAATCAGGTAATCCCATCCTCTCCCCAGAATGCTGCTCAGGTCACGGTTAATTCCACATTAATTACTGTCCGGGCAAAGGCAGACTTCCCGGGCGGGGAAGATATGCTTACCAACGGCAATGAAAACGGGCAGAACAGTGTCTTCAAACCGACGAATGAAAGCACTATTCATGAAAATCTGCCGACACCGGCAGATCAGAGCGCTGCACAAAAGGATTTCCCGAAAACCACTGCCAACCCGGCAACGTTAAACGTCACACTTTCCAACTATGAGGACACGATTTTCTTAGGAGAGACGATATCCCCGGCAAGTCTGTATGACAGTGTTCAGACAAAACGTGACCAGGCTGTGGATTACCGAAGTGTCTATCTGAATTACCTGACCCGTGCGGGACAGAAGTTCCAAAACGATCCGACATACTATGTAACTCTGCTGAAATATGGAACTGTTCCGGAAGGTGCAGCCAATACAGATCCTGGCAAAGACAAAAATGGCAATTCCATTACAGACTTTGTCTTTGAAGTAGATTCAAACGGCGTAACGAAGCTTACACTTCCCTACTACTACCTGGAAAATCCAGGTGATGTTACATCCTATGCCGGAGGAAATCTTCACCAGGCTGACAAGGTTGGTAAAGTAACCTATAGTTGGAAAGCTCTTACAACGGGTAATCATACCCTGACAGACAACAACGCTCTGAAAGATTATACTTCAACCACGCTTGATACTGTACGCTATCAGCTGGCCATAGATTATCAGGCAGATCCTTACGACCTGACAAAAATCATTAACAGCAATGGGCGGATTGTAAATGACAGCATTGCCAATAACGGCAGTGTCAGAACCCTTACGCTGACAAATCAGAGAGGAACTGACAAACTGATCAAAGATCCTGTGGGGGTGGGATCCACACCTGTAGCGGAGCAGCGGACAGACACAGATACACAAGGTCTGGCTGTCATCCATGTGGTCGCAGGTAAGTTCAAGGTCATTAAACGTATCGAGATATCAGACGCCGACTGGACGAATCTGGTAACCAAGGCCGGTGATAATGGTCTGACATTTACATTCCAATTAAAGAAAGACGGAGTGAATTATGGCGATCCGTTTACCATTAACACAAACACTGCCGAAAAAACAGTGAATGGAAATTATATTGAATTGTCATCTGACTGGATCGATAATCTGCCCAAGGGTAATTATACAGTCGAGGAGACAGGGCAGCCTGAGGGATTCACATACAAGTCTGTCGCCATAGCTGCAGTGACAGCCGATGATGCTGACTCTTCCAGAACCGGAGGCACTCCTTTTGCTGCACCGACAACAGGTACTGCAACCTGGGAGATCGGGTCAGTGGATGGCGGTGTGCCGGCAGCAACAACCTATGCTGCTACGGATTTCTCTGCCGCAAAGGTGAAAGATGCCAACAAAGAAGTGGATCCTGACAAATCGAAGGTTTATCTGAACGCACAGATCGGCAAAGGGGTCGTTCTCAATGAACCGCCTAAGACGAAGGACATTACTTTAAAGAAAACAGATAAGGATACAGGAGAATCTATTGGAGGAGCAAAATTTGCCCTGATCAAAGATTCAGAATATGTGGATCTGGAAGCATTTACCATTACGAAGCTGGTCAGCACAGAAGAAGACCCTGTAGTAGAGACCATAACAATTGGCTCGAATCCGAATGTAAAAGTTGTTACAGTACCCAAAGGCGGAATAAAAATAGAAGCATTGGAGGATGGCAGCTATATTCTTAAAGAGATGGCGGCACCTGCAGGATATGTTATTACGAATAGTGGGGAAGAATTCATTATAGAGAATGGTGAATTAAAGGATCACACAGATCCTGAAGCTGGTATTAACTTTAAAGTGGAGAATGTACCGGGTGCAGAACTTCCCTCCGCCGGGGGCCCCGGCACCATAGCATTTTACCTTCTCGGCATTATGATGACTGGTCTTGCGGGAGCATGTCTGGTGATGCGAAAGCGGAGAAAAGCAGCATAACATGTGTTTCATGGAAAGGCCAGTTTACCTCTGTAGACTGGTCTTTTTTCACAAACAGGGTACTGAGCTTCCCAGCACCGGCAGCATTGGGACAACGATCTTCTATTTGTTTGGTATGATCCTTGTTCTCGGAGCAGGTATCCACTCTAGATGTGGATATCGGGGCTTTTCTCTATGCTGATCAGACTGCATAATTTGTATTGGTATCTATATTATTCGAAAAGTTTTCTGATCTCAATCACTTCATGAGACCCTCTGTTTTTACGATGATTCAACTGTCAAAAATCCGGGTATATCACAGCACTGAGTAGTTTGTTTTTTTGGGATTATAAACCGGTTAATGAGTTAATATATTTTACTATGCATAATATAATTATAAATGGACTTTAATCTATGTATTATGGGTTAATATCCTTTTTTTATGATGTTAAATGATAGATGTTTTTAGAAAGGCCCTATACTTTTAGGTATAAATCTACTTTGATGATGAAATATTTGATTTGAAGAGACTGCATGGCAGATGGAGAGAAGATGGAGGAGAAAACGGTATGAAGAAATATCTGAGGAATATACAGGGTTTTTTGTTGACCCATTTGGCCTGGGGAAAAAAATGGCGGCATCTGGTCACAGCCATGGCCATGGTTGTGGTTTTCATCACGACATATGCACTCATCTTGCCGGCGATCACTTTGGAGAAAGAAAAGGGAA
>CACZQE010000405.1 GCA_902783205.1 uncultured Lachnospiraceae bacterium
CCGTATGCTGATGTAATGGCATAAGCGTGAGGATATAAAAGCCGCTGCCGGCGAATCGTATTATCGATCGTCCGGCAGCGGCTTTTTAATGTGCGGCGTGATTATAACGGCACTCATTCAGAATGGATATACAATGTCCGCATTTTTAAATATCCGGTTCATGACGCGGGAAATGACAAGGGTTGTGGCGTTAGGAATTTCAGCGCATTCTTTTTTGCCTTCACGGAGAGCTTTCTCATAGCCCAGCCACTCATGTTCATAACCTGACACCGGCGGCATCCCGCGGAAAGTGATCTGTGGGGGAACGTCAATCGTCCGGATCAGTGAGCCCTCTGAATCCTGAACCGTTATTTCTTTTGGATTCGCGACGGCATTCATTATAATGCGGCCTTTTGAACCGATGATTTCTACTTCTTCTTTGCTTTCTTCCTCTGAGCAGTCCATAGCCTGATGGATGTGGACGGTACGCCCGTCTTTGTAAAGAACATCAATCGTGTCTTCGGCATCCACTCCGGTGTCAAGCTTACGTGTCCGGCTTATGACAGACTGGATCTCTGTACCAAAATAAAAGGTCATGCAGCCAAGGGTGTATGGCCCTTCGTCCAGAAGCTCGCCTCCGCCGGTCTCCAGATGTTTTACCCGCTCAAGGAACATGACATTTCCGAGCATCGTGATATTCATTGCCTTAAGTTCACCGATCTCCCCTTCCGCGATTGACTGTTTTACCGCTTTGTGAGCCGGAAGGAAGGCGGGCCACAAAGCTTCGGAAACGAACACGCCCTTTTTGTGGGCGGCATCAAGGATGGCCTTACATTCATGCTCATGGACAGAGAAGGGTTTTTCGCATACCAGATTCTTTCCGGCTTCGATTGCCTTCATGCAGAGGCTGTAGTGAAAGTTATTTGGGACAGCGATGTAGACGAGATCCACTTCGGGATCGGCAAACAGATCCTCAAAAGAACCGGCAGTCTTTTTATATCCATATTTTGCGGCAAATTCCGTGCAGTCAAAGCCCGGAGAGGTAGCACAGGCGTAAAGTTCTATATCCGGATTCGCCAGCTGGCAGATTATGTCCGAACACCAGCTGGCGATGGTACCGGTTCCGCATACTCCGATTTTCATGGTGATTTCCTTTCTATTTGATCAGCGAATCTGGAAAAATTCAATTTCCTCACCGATGGGGCCATAGACGAACGCAATGGTTGCCGGTGTCGGTTTTTCAAGACCAAAGACAACATTAACGGGATATTCTTTGATTTTGCATCCGTATGCTTCACAGGCTTTAACGGCAGCTGCCGTATCGTCGGCCGCAAAGGCAACATGACGAAAATCGCCCTGCCCCAGAAGCCGGTCCGCGTCACAGAAGATTTCAAAGATACCGTTTCCCGTATCCAGAATGGCACAGTCATCATGTTTACTGAGCAGCTTCATGCCAATAACATGTTCATAGAAATGCAGCACCGTCTCCATCTGTTCCGGGAGACACTTAAGGTGAACATGGTGCAATCCTTTTATCAAACTCATGGTTTTTCCTCTTAATCATTATTGTGCAGGCTCTGGTCTCTCTGAAAGGTCAGAACATATTTGTCGAGATATGTGTTTCATATACCGGGAAGGGGATACCGGCCATCCGGCCTGCTTCGATGGATTTAAGAAGCCAGGCCATATTCTGCGCCAGTGTGCGCATGGTCTGCAGGCCTTCCTCATCTTTTTCCACATCCTCCCGTCTCAGGCCGTGAACCTGGTTCCAGTACTGACTGCCGACGATATGCATATTGCTGATGGTCCAGTACTTATTCAGTCTGTCAAATGCAGAAGATGCGCCGCCTCTTCTGCAGGAAACAATACTTGCGGCCAGCTTTCCGGCAAACAGGTTTTCAGGTGCGGCAAAGAAGAGCCGGTCCAGAAATGCACAGATCCGGGCACTGGGGCCGGCATCATAGACAGGCGATCCCGCAATCAGGGCGTCAAACTCTCCGGCGCGGTCCAGAACTGTGTTTACTGCA
>CACZQE010000406.1 GCA_902783205.1 uncultured Lachnospiraceae bacterium
AAGCATGTATCCAGAAAACTGATGCTTGCCATCACCGCGGCAGCTCTGACCATGAGCGCACAGGCAGCCATGGCTGAGGAAGAAGAGTACACGGTGATCACCGACGAGAACGGCGATCCGATCGATCTTGGCGGTATGGAGATCGTAGTGCGTGACTGGTGGTCAGCTGAGGAGGCGCCCGAACCCACCAACGACTATGAGGAGGCAAGAGACGAGTATAGAGAGTGGATCCAGGAGACCTACAACTTCAGTATCCGTTCCCTGGCAATCTCTGACTGGGGTTCCACTCCCGCGGACTTCGTGGATTACGCGACGACCGGCGGAGACGAGAATTATGTATGGGTCCTGCGCGATGATCCCGCGATCACTTCCGCAATGGCCAGCGGCCTGATGTATGATCTGTCCACTCTGGACTGCCTTGATTTCAGCCAGCCCAAGTTCCAGCGCAATAAGCTGCATGAGCAGTATTCAAAGGGAGATGCGATCTACGCGATGTATGCAGGCTATTCAGAGCCTCGTACCGGCGTTTATTTCAACAAGAGACTGCTCAACGACGCAGGCATCGATCCGGAGACCATCTATGATATGCAGGCAGATGGAACCTGGACCTGGGATGCTTTCGCAGATCTGATGTCCAAGGTACAGAGAGATATCGACAATGACGGTGTGATCGATGTATACGGCATGACCCTGAATGAAGGCGTTATGACCACAGCTGCTGTCTTCTCCAACGGCGGAAGCTATGTCGGAAAAGACGAAAACGGATATTTCTACAATCTGGAAGCACCCGAGACGCTTGAGGCACTCGAGTGGACCGTTGATATGTTTGATAAGTATGATCTTCCGGATCCGGAAGGCGCTGAGTGGGATTATTACAAGGAAGCATTCATCAACGGCCAGGCAGCTTTCATGCCTGAGGATGAATATGCAGGAACTCCCGGCAACTTCCTTCAGGATATGGAAGATGAGCTCGGCTTCGTGATGTTCCCGAAGGGACCGCAGGCAGAGACTTACATCAACGTCTGGTCCAACAACCCGGTTGCCATCCCGGCCTGCTATGATGCAGAGAAGGCATGGAAGCTTGCTTTCGCATGGAACCTTTACACCGAGCAGCCGGCCGGCTATGAGGATTACATGGATCTGTCCGCAGCCCGCAGCGGTATCTTCGATCTGAGAGCTGTTGACGAGACCATCACCATGATGATGCAGGAAGACCATGGAACGATCGCATTCCACGGCCTGATCCCCAACATGGACATCGGACCGGACTTCGTCTGGAACATCGCTCCCGGCTCTGTTGTTTCCGAGCAGGTTGAAGCGATCCGCGATACCTGGAAAGCTTACATCGACGAAGCAAATCAGTAAGATCTGAAAGAAGCTGCATTTGATGCAGCACAGGATATGGGGACGGGTTCCTTTAGCCCTTCATGACGTAGAAGACGGTTTCCTTCCTTCTGCATTCCGGGCCGGGGAACCGTCCCCGTATCATTTATTCCCTTTGATATTTTCATGATCCGCAGGATCTTTCACTAAGGAGCATTGCAATATGACGCAGGAGAATGAAAAGAGAACGATCTGGTGGCACCTGCCTGGTTTCTGTTACTTTTTCTATCTGAATCAGGTGATCATCCGGCTGATGAAGGACTATCCGGATAAATTCATGGATGGATATAAGGTGGGGAGCGTGTACGGGACTTTTCCAGGCGCGATCTGGAACGGAGGAAGAGCGGTCTTTGGGATGACCGGAAAAGGAGACATGGAGAAGATCATCTCCACCTACAATAAGCTAGATGTCCCTGTCCGCTTCACCTGGACCAATTCCCTCCTGACAGAGCAGCATCTGAATGATACCTACTGCAACCTGATCATGCGGATCGCCGACAACGGGAAGAACCAGGTCCTGGTCAACCGCCCGGTGCTTGAAGAATACCTGAGGGAAAAGTATCCGTCTTTTGAATATATTTCTTCGACCACAAAGAGGATCACTGACCCGCAGGAATTGCGGAAGGAACTTGAAAAAGACTACAAGCTTGTGGTTCTGGATTACGATCTGAACCATGATGAAATGGTCCTTGATTCCCTTAAAGAGTGCGCGGACCGGGTCGAGATCCTGGTGGATGAGATCTGCTTTCCCGGCTGCCCAAGACGTAAGGAGCACTATGCCGATGAGTCCCGGGCCCAGCTGGAATTTGACAAGGGTACGGTTTTTGACTGCCCCAACCAGAAAAAGAAGCCCAGCTTCGCGGAGTGCCGGAAACGTCCGGCGTTCGTGTCAAAAGAGGAACTGCCATCCTACATTGAAAAGGGCTTCTGCAACTTTAAACTTGTGGGAAGAGGCCTCCCCATAGAGATGGTAAAGGAATCTTATCTGTACTTTCTGGTGAAGGATGGGCAGGAGGATTTTGTCAGAAAGAGGATAGATCAGACACTTGCAAAACTAATGCCCCGCAGATGATCCTGCAAGGTACTTCTTTCTGTTTTGTGATGACCGGAACAGAAGGAGATGGATCTTATGGGATGGGGAAAGGCAAGACAAAAAGAAGATGATACAGGGATCAGATGGGGGAAGGAGTAATAAACGGATGCTGAAGAAAAAGAGTATCAAAGGAGCGGCAGCTGCTGCTGCCTGTGCGGGAGTTCTGCTCTGCGCACTGTTCCAGGGAGGATATACGATGACTACAATGGCTTCCTATGCGGATACATCCGCGTACGAACAGCTTGCTTCCCTCTATGAGGATGATTTCCAGATCGGAGTTGCAGTTCAGGCGATCGACCACTGGAACGATCCGACGGCGGAGATCGGAAACCCGGATAAGGAGGAGCTGATCCGCAGGTCCTTCAACAGC
>CACZQE010000407.1 GCA_902783205.1 uncultured Lachnospiraceae bacterium
GACCTGAAATGCAATGTATTTCTTGATCCTGTAGGACGTCTATTTGAACTCATCGAAGTTGATTCGATAATAGCCAAAGAACATACCATACTGACAGATAAGCTTATTTCCGGTGAACTCCTGAAAGAACAGGGCACGATCAACAGGAAATGCCGCTTTCATATGGTTGAATATGCATATGAGGAGTGAAGCGTTTACAGGAACCACTGGTCATTTCCCAGGATTTCAACAAACAGAGCATAACCCTGGCTGGCTGCTCCACCTGTAGTGAAACAGGAATAGACAGCCAGGGTTTTCTTGTGATGAGAACCGTCCCCGTTTCCTCACATCCGCATTTTTTCTATTTTACAATAATGTTCTTTCTCCACCTTGTCCGCGTCATAACTGATGGAGACCAGAAAGAGTTCCTGGCCGCCATAGTCTTTAAATCTGGAGGGATACTTCCTTTCTTTTATCTGGCTGAGTCCTGTTTGGACCGCCTTATCTTTCTTCAGCTCTATAAGGAGGAGCGGCACCGCAGCGTTCTGTTTCGGATACAGTATCATATCCGCATAACCTTCCCCTGCGGGAATCTCATACATCCGGATGTAAAACCTGTCCGCTGTGTAGTATGCCAGGTCGATTGTTTCCTTCAGCGTGGCTTCTGTATTGTACGCTTTCGGGTCTGTGTATTGATGGTGGATCTCCCGGAATGCTTCAGCGATTTTCTGCTCCTCCCCATGCAGTGTGTCCTGCAGAACCTGATCCGCCATAGCCAGTTTTCTATAGATTGCCTGATAGGTGCTGTCTTTCAGCATGTTCAAAAACTGGGTCCTGATTTCCTTGTTGGGAATGCGGGCAGACCTGGTACCCTGGCTATAAGCGAGATAACCGAGGTGTACCATGGCGGCGAGCGTCGCGCTGTCCCCGGTCCCGTCCGCGCCCGGCAAAGTCTGCAGGTCATTGTCAAACGCAGTCATGTTCACCGGCACTTCTTCTCCGCGCAGGAGTTTTTCCACGTCCAGGCGAAGAGTATCCCTCTGTACGGACACCAGCTGCCGAAATTGTCCGTTGCTTGCGCTGTCTGCCCAATAGGCTTCACAGAAATTGTTTTCCATTGCATAAACGACAGATCTCGGGTTGAAAAGGGACCCGGCATCCGGGAAGACATATCCTTCATACCACTCGGCCAGCTGCCCATATGTGAGCCGGCACCCGGGATTTTTCTGAAGAAGCGCGCTTACATCTCCTTCCCTGAAGCCGATATACGGTGCCAGCGCGCCCGGGGCAAACATCGTATAATTATGAAATTCCGTCAGGGCGGATTCTCCCTTCATTTTGATCATCGGGAGAATCCCTGTCATGTAAGCGGCCGCAAAAACAACGGCAGTTGTATCAGGAACCTTGAACAGGCTCCTTAAAAGCTCAATGTACTTCTGTTTTGCGTTTGGATCCTCCACTGGCTCCCGGAAAAAATTATCCCACTCATCACAGAGCCAGATAAACTTGCGCCCGGTTTTCTGAACAGTATTGACCAGGGTTTTTGCCAGTGATTTCCCGGAAATGACATCCGGGCCATATTCATCCGCAAGCTCCCTGATAATAGAATCCGTAAGATAGTCAATTATATCAAGCCGCTGCGCCCTCTTTTTTCCGGCAGCCTTCATATCCAGATCTGCCTGCTCATCCCTGGCAAAGCCTCTCACCTGAAGCATGTCTATGTAAATTACATCAAAAGCCCCACAGAAGGTAAGGCCGGGATCCTCCTCAGCAATCTTTTTATCCGCAAAGAGCGGCTTTGCGTCATAGCCGTAGGTATAATATGCCTTGATCATCTGCGCACAGTAAGTTTTGCCAAACCTACGAGGCCAGCTGGCAAGGATCAGGTTGCCATCTGTATCAATCTGCTGATTGATGAACCGGATCAGGCCGCTCTTGTCCACGTAATTCGGAGAACGGCAGATCCTCTCAAAGCCAAGCGGATTTGTGTTTAAAAAATAATGTCTCATAACGCCTTAATTCCCTTGTCTGTGAGTGGAAAGCCACGAACCATCAGCTCTGCTGGTGGTTTTGTGTTGGCCCTACGGGGCCATTTTTACTGTTCCGCTAAGATTTTATCTGCGTATTGATTTATAATGTTTTCCATGGAGTCGCTCCTTCAGAAGCTCTGGGGAAGTAATTTTCCGATTACCTGTTATTGTGCATTATAGCACGTTAGCCAGAAGGATGCGACTCTTTTTTGGGGTTGTGGGCGAAGCCAGCGCTATGTTATCTCCATTATGTTTATCGGTGCCTCCGAATGCGGTCGGACGATCACAAGGCACATCCTCCACAACATTTTTTTCCACTGCTGATTTTGTGGTAACTGTTCAGTCAGCCTCGCGTACTTGCTGCGCGAGGCGTACAAAAACCTTGGCAAGCGAACTGCGGGCGTACTCGGAATGCGCGTCAGCGCCACGCCCGCAACGTAACTGTTCAGCTTTGACTGAACAGTTACATGTTTTGAAAGATATCCGCTTATCAATCCATACATCTCCGTCTTTTCTTTTCTTGTAAGAGTGAATCAATGTATTGTCTAAATCACACGCAAATAGTATCTTCTTCATTTATGTATCCGCCAATGACCTGATAGTTCCACAGGCTCTATAGTTATGCATAGGGTACTCCACCACATCAACCTTTTTTCATGCTGATCGATATCGCGTACCCTCCCGCTCCTTCTACCCGGTTTCCTTCTACCAGATTTTCCATGGAATCCGTGATAATCATACCGATATTCGAAGAACCCTCCTGAGCTTTCAGATACAGAATATTGTTTTTCACCTCGCAGGAGCTTGCCATGTTAAGGATAATCCCTTCCCCCGGCCCTTCGATGACATTGCTCTCCAGGTTCACATGACAGATCGGGTAACTGCCGATCTCCCAGTCTGTCTGCTCATTGATTACTTCAGCACCGAGAACACGTATCCCACAGGAGTTCCAGCCAGCATTATCAAAGATCCTTCCCTGTCTCAGAGCTATCCTGTTGCCGGAAACCTGCACGCCGGCATCCAGTGTATAGGATACCGCTGCCTCCAGACCCGGAACGATATGCACGTTTTCGGGCGTAATACTCTCGATATCGATCCCAATGCAGACCGCTGACATTTCATTGTTCTGTATTACACTGTTTATAAAATTCAGGCAGCGGACCGCCCGTTTCTGCACATCTGAAAAAGTATTCTTTTCAATAGAGATATCATTATAGGGCTTCCCCAAAGTCATGCTATGGGC
>CACZQE010000408.1 GCA_902783205.1 uncultured Lachnospiraceae bacterium
CTGGTGCCGACAGTAGACAATACCCAATTCGGTATCGAGATGATAATGTATAATCTGAAAAACGGTAAGACAAACGACGCAACCGGCCAGATGAATAAATTCCTGGGCAATACTACGTCTAACGGAATGACGACTGTCCATACACAGGGTCTGCTGTCAACGAATCTGACAAACGGGTATCCTACAGCTGCGGGCGGATCTCTGGCTGATCTTTTCAGTATGGGCGAAATTACCAATGCGAACCATCTGTTCATTGAAAGCACTTATCGCGCTACCGGCTATTATGAGTACAACAGTGCGCAGAACTTTGCGAAACTAACTCCAAATGGTGACTTCGCTGTGTACCAGGAACTGGGCACTAATGATTCCACCAGCAAAAACACGCTGAAACACGGACAGTTTTTCCCGTACAACAGTATAAAGCCGGGCTATTTTGCGTCTGCCAACGGAGAAAACCTCTATTCGGCAACAGGTTCGCTATTACCTGATTCCGATGCTCGCAAGCATGAACAACTTTACCTTGTCGAAGGAGATACTGATTATTTCTTTGCGATGGAACTGAAGGCGAGCTTTGAGCAGACGCCCAGCGGCCTTGACGCATGGGGACACGATATCATATTCGAATTCTCCGGCGACGACGACTTCTGGCTTTATGTCGATGACGAGCTCGTCATCGACCTGGGCGGCATCCATAGTGCCGTACCCGGCAGCGTAAACTTCAGAACCGGCGAGGTTTATGTAAACGGTACCCAAACGACGCTTTATGAGCTGTTCTACAATAATTATAAGGATCGTAATCATACGGAAGCTGAAGCGCGTGAATATGTGAACAGCAAGTTTGTACAAAACAGCAACGGCCAGTACGTGTTCGCGGACGGGACTACACATAAGATGAATATCTTTTATATGGAGCGTGGTGCCGGTGCGTCCAACCTGCATATGAAGTTCAATCTGGCTGCTGTCAAGAAGGGTACGGTGCAGCTGAGCAAGGAACTTGGTGGTGTGGACAGTTCGGAGATGAGCTATGCGGTGTTCCCCTATCAGATCTATTATACTATGGAGGATAATCCGGATACTGAAGAGGATGAATCGGCTGGGGAGATCATGCTTAGAAATGCATTTGATCCGGCTAGCGCGTCGGATGGTTACTACTCCAAATTCGGCAGGCCAGAGTCTACGGATTACGTGTTTTACAAGGACAGGACGCAGTCGGTCACCTTCCTGCCGGAACTGAAGATAGGCGACGCTACTTACTACAACGTATTCATGCTTAAGCCGGGTGAGACAGCTGAGATCAATTTCCCGGTCAGACGCGACGATCCATCGGGTAAAGAATATACTGTCGATAAGTACAGAATCGTGGAGTGCGGCATCGACCCGGCAGTCTATGAGAAGGTAACTGCGAACGGCGTTGACATCGCTGGCGAACAGGAAAGCAGTGACGAACACTATTATACCTATGGAATTGATGCTGCAACGACCGATGCCCGTCCAAAGGTCAATTATGTCAATACTCCTAGGGCACTGCAATCGCTTGAGTTTACAAAAGAGCTGTATAGAAAGCATGATGGCGCTGTGGAAAAGATCGGGCTTTATAACGGAGCAGGCAATTACATTGGTTCGGAATCGGATCCTGACCTTGAAACGGCTAAGAATTCGGCATTTGATTTCCGCTTGTCCTTCAAGTCGCCGTATGATGATGATTTTGCCGAGGCAAATCAGATGACCTACCATGTAAAAGATCCTGCCGGTTGCTATTGCAGGTGGGATTATTCTGCACAGACATTTGTAAGAATCACAGATGCCGAGAAATATCCCAATGGCACGTCGGACTTTAATGATCTTACGGAAGACTATATTGACGAGAACGGGACAGTGGTGCATCAGGACAGATTCTGGGCTTCCTTCGAGACCGGAGCGCATGGATCGATTACAGGTATTCCTGCATATTATACCATTGAGGTTCGAGAGCTGGTGCCTGGCACTGAATACAGGATCATCGAGCGCCCGACCGAAACCCCGGACGGCTTTAAGTTCTACCAGTACGTAAATAATGATGGTATACTCCACGCAGATCAGTATGATCCATGGGATGGCATAGACGGTACAATAAAAGCGACTGATAAATCGAAAGTTTGGGTGCGCAACTATAAGGGGTACGGTCTGCGCCTCGAAAAGGTGTGGGAGGACGCGACGTCCATTCAGAACCGCGACCCGGCATACTTCGCCGTATACACGGTCGATGAGGACGGAAAACCCGGTCAAATTGTGCAAAATTCTGTGCAGCAGCTGGCTTATACCTCCGACCAAAAGAAGCAACAGCTTTACTGGTGGTATCTGAACCTTCCGGTCGAAAATACGGATCTGCAGGATTACGCGGTATTCGAAGTCGAACTGACCGGTACCGGGATCACGGTCGACGCCAACGGTTTTGTAACAGGTTATGAAACCATAGAACCTGTTATAGAGGGCGGTGGGATAACGCTGAACGGCATACTTAACGGCCAAACTACTTTGAAACCGATTGATTATGAGGTCACCTACGCGGACCCCGAGTTGATCGGAGACAACGTTATGAAGTACAAAGCGACAAACACACCGGCGAGTCTGCCGTCCGTCCGGATCATGAAAACGGACTGGGATGGTGACCCCCTGGCAGGAGCGGATTTTACCCTGAAGTACGGTGAGAACCTGGCGTCATCGCTCTTTGACCCGGAGACGAAGACCTCTGGCGAGGACGGTTTGGTCGCCCAGATATACCTCCAGGAAAATGTTACGTACACACTGGAGGAGATCCTGACGCCGCAGGGGTATGTCGGGCTGGAAACGTCGCTGGAGATCGGAATAGAATTGACGAAGTCCGGCTGGAAACTGAACGTTTCACCTGCAATAGCCGAAGGTGCTCCCGAATTCTATACGGTTACTGTTGAGAATAATGTCATTACCCTGACCGTCATAAACCATCCATATGATTTGGAGGCAGTCAAGGTGGACAGCACGAATACAGACGTGCAAGTGGCGGGAGCTAAGTTCGACCTGTATAAACAGGTGACGATCGGAGAAACCTCGACCTGGGATGAAGAGCATCCGGTTTATAAAAACCTGACAACGGGTGAAGACGGTGTTATCCCGAAGATCAACAAAGACCTGCCTGCTGGTACATACCAGCTGCGTGAGCAAGAAACACCGTCGCGGTACAGTAAACTGACTGATAACATCGATATCACAGTCAGCAAAACAGGAGTGATAACGTTAGGCAGCCATCCTGACGGAGTGAAGCTCACATCAGTGACGGACGCTTCGGGAAAGATCACGTATTCGCTCGCCATTCCGAACACCCCGCTGCCGCTCAAGCTTGTTAAGCAGGACGACAAGGGGAACAACCTCACTGGTGCGAAGTTCAAGCTGACGACTCTCAATGAGAATAGTGTCTGGGTGGTGGTGAAGGATAGGGATAATAAAACAGTGTATGATGATGTCGATATGAGCTTGGTTTCCGAGTTCGAGTTTTCCGACCTGCCCGCCGGGCGCTACAGACTTGAAGAGACGCTTGCGCCAGCTGGTTGCCTCATCTTGACGAAGTATGTCTATTTCAGGATCAGCACAGACCGTACAGTTGAGTTGACCAAAGAAGA
>CACZQE010000409.1 GCA_902783205.1 uncultured Lachnospiraceae bacterium
ATCCTCTGGGTATTCTTCATCGGATTCATGATCTACCTGTTTCGGATGGCCCGTCAATCGGATGGCGAGGAGGAGGCGGCAGCCAATAAGGATAAGCCGATCTGGCTGCTGATCCTGCTGACGATCGTGGGGATCATCATGATCATCAAGGGGTCTGATGTGGCTGTCGATGCGGCGACGGCAATCTCACGGATCCTGGGAATGAGTGAAAGATTTATCGCCCTGACTGTGGTTGCCCTGGGAACCTCTCTCCCGGAACTGTTCACTTCCGTGACGGCTGCCAGAAAAGGAAGTGCGGATATTGCGATCGGCAATATCGTTGGCAGCAACATTTTCAACATTTTGTTTGTTGTAGGCACTACAGGCCTGATCTGTCCGGTCACATTTGCGCCGGAGTTCCTGGTTGACGGGATCGTTGCGATCGCTGCTGCAGTCCTGCTCTGGATCCTTGTATTAAAGAACCGGAAACTGACCCGGCCGGGAGGCGCATTGCTCCTGCTTTTTTACGCAGGATATTTCGCTTATCTCTGCCTGAAAATGTGATGAAAAGTCACTGTCAGGTGGTTTTAAAAAGCGTCTGATCTGCGGTGGAGTTTGATTGACTTTAAATCATATATATTGTATTATATATGTACATTTTGAAGAGGTTTATTGTTCTATGTTGTGTATGATGCAGAGCTACCCTAACCGGCTCTGGCATTGAAAGGAGTATAACTATGGCATGGAAGATTAGCAGATGTAACACTTGCAAGAAGATCATCGCAACTTTAATTGATTCCCCTGTCAGCACCGTTTGCTGCGGCCAGGATATGGAAGTTCTCATTCCCGGAACGACAGATGCGGCTGCAGAGAAGCATGTTCCCGCAGTGACTGTTGAGGGCAATAAAGTTTGCGTGGCAGTAGGATCCGTAGAACATCCGATGCTGGATGCTCATTATATCCAGTTCATCGCGATCAACACGACAAAGGGCGGACAGATCAAGTATCTGAAACCGGCTGAGAAGCCTTATGCAGAGTTCCTGCTGGCTGACGGTGAGGAATTTGTATCCGCACTGGAGTACTGCAACCTTCACGGACTTTGGGAAGGAAAATAATTGACAGGCCCAGCACTTATCCTGGCTGATCAAAGATTGAATGAATACGGTGCCGGTACCTGTGGCCTCTTGCCACCGGTGCCGGCGCTTTTCATTCCCCTCGGAGGAAAATTCATTGGAAAACAAAGCAAAAGCGATACTTGACGAAGTGAATAAAGTGATCATGGGAAAGCGTGAGATCATCCGCAAGGTCTGGATGGCGATCCTCTCCGGCGGCCATATCCTGATGGAAGACGTGCCCGGGGTGGGGAAAACAACTATGGCCCTGGCTTTTTCCAGGTCTTTAGGTTTATCCTATCGGCGAATCCAGTTCACGCCGGATGTCATGCCTTCTGACGTGACCGGATTCTATTATTATGACAAGGAGGCCGGAACATTTTCTTTTCGGGAAGGTGCGGTAATGACCAACCTGCTGCTGGCCGACGAGATCAACCGGACCTCCAGCCGGACCCAGTCTGCCCTGCTGGAGGTAATGGAGGAAGGGCAGGTTACTGTGGATGGAGTGACCAGGACTCTGCCGGATCCCTTTATTGTATTTGCCACCCAGAACCCCGTGGGATCTTCCGGAACCATGCCTTTGCCGGAATCCCAGCTGGACCGTTTTGCGATCCAGCTGTCCATGGGATATCCCGGTGTGGAAGATGAGGTGAAACTTCTCGCGGCAAGAGGACATTCCGACCCGATCGACCAGGTTTCCTGTGTGATCACCGCAGAGGAGCTTCTGGCCATGCGGGAGGAAGTAAATGCGGTAAAAGTTTCCCCCTTGATCTATGAGTATGTTGCCCTGCTGGCGGAAGCCTCCAGAAAACATGAGATGGTGCAGCTGGGGGTCAGCCCCAGAGGTTCTCTGGCTCTGGTCCGCATGTGCAAGGCAGGAGCCTATCTGGCAGGAAGAGATTATGTGGTGCCGGAGGATGTGCAGGATGTGATCGTGGATGTCTACAGACACCGGCTGATCCTCCATTCCCGGGCAAGATTGTCCGACCATGATGCGGTCCGTGTGACCCGGGAGATCTGCGGAAAGGTAAGGGTGCCGGATAAACGATGA
>CACZQE010000410.1 GCA_902783205.1 uncultured Lachnospiraceae bacterium
ATATGCTTGCTATTCTTTTAATACCGGATATACCAGGTCACTGATCCGGCTGCGAACGGATTCCAGTCTCTGTTGGCTTTCAAATTGAAAAACAACTTTTGCGATCGGTCTCACGGCTGTAATAATGTCCTTTACAAAGTCTCCCTCCTTCTGTCCGTGCAGAAACCGGTATGCCATTATTTCGGAACGGATTGAGGGACTTATATGGATGTGGTCCAGAATACCTTCTTTTTCACTGAATACAGAATAGGACAGGATGTAATTGGATGTCCGGGGAAAGTCTTCCAGTTCCCTGTAATAGTCCATATCTCCTGCAGCTGTGGTAATCAGAAGCTTTGTCAGATTTACGCCGCAGTACAGCTGAATATCCTGGGGATTATAATGTCCTGCCTGTCTTGGATTGATTTCAACTATAAAGAACTTCCCTTCCTGTGTGAAGAAGCCTTCAACATTGAACTCGCCCAGACTGACACCGGCGGTTTTAAGCACATTTTCCACAGTACGGCAAAACTCTTCTCTCTCCTCTTCTGTCATGGAAACAGGATACACATCATATGCCGGGCGAAGAGGTGCGCTTTCCAGCCGGTAGCAGAAACGGACTCCGTCCCACAGAATATGACTGCCCACGACAAACACATCCGCTTCAATAATCCGAAGAGAGTCATTTTCAATAAACTCTTCCGCACAGACCATACCGTTTCTGGAATACTTTGAAGCTTCTAAGAATGCTTCTGAAAAGTCAGATGCCTCCCGTATGACTGTCATTCCGTGGGAAGAAGAACAAAACATGGGTTTCAGGATTACAGGAAAATGTAGAGACTGAATGTTCTCAAGCAGATTTTCATAGCTGCCTGATACTACATTTGCCGGGCAGAAAACGCCGGATTCCCTCTGCAGGCTTCGGAAATCCTCTTTGGAAAGCAGCTTCTCAACACTTTCAGGAGTATTTCCGGGAAGCCCCAGTGCCTGAGCAACCCTTGCTGCCGGCAGGACACAAGGATCACAAAGAGGGATAATTCCGTTAATCTTTTCTTTTCTTCCTATACGGACAAGTTCCTCCGTGTCCTCCCAGTCCGTCACATAAAAAGCATCGACAGCTTTACGGGCAGGATCAAAATCATGTTTTCCGCAAAAAACGGTTTTATATCCCGCTTCCCCGGCTTCTTTCAGCGCCATATCAAGACGTTCATCGGGTGTTGTGGACAAAAACATCAGCTTTTTCATGTCACTATCATTCCTCATTTGTATTTTCGAAAAAAAGTTGCGTTCTGTTATAACCGGTTGTCGTAACGTAGGATTTGAAATCAATAGCATTGATAATCGTTGATGCGATGTAGTGGAAAAACGAATCTATGTCTGCATCAAGATCAGTAATATCAAACAGTTTACCGGTCTCCCTTATAATCAGAAGAACACCCCTGTCTTCCATAGTCAATGTACACTCTGAAAGCAGGCTGTCGTCTGATGAACTGTTTTTCTCCAGGACATTTTTAAGAACTTCCTCAATGCACAGGCTGACCATGTTCTGTGTCCGCCTGCTGTAGTTGTTTTTCTTTATCAGTTCCCCTGCAGTTCTGGACATCCTGACTATATTCTCATCACTGATATCAAATGCAAAGATATGTGTAATATCGTCTCTTTCCCGTGAAAGCAAGAAAGGAAAAAGCGTTCTCCCGTATATCAGCCATAAGGCGGCACCGACTGAAAGAAGTACAGCCACAGGCGAAAGCGCCAGCGCGATCCAGAGGACAAGCGGGCTGCCGCCGAGCAAAGTTCCGAAGGCGAGGACCAGTCCGGCAGGAAATATAAGATCCTTAAGCACACAGACAATCAGGGCAAGCAGATTTTGCTCCATAATGAAGAAATAGATAAAGAAAAAGACTGTAAGTGCTACAAATATCAGGCTAAAGCCTGTAAGCCGCAATGCAATCAGTCCCTGATCATATGTGGGGCCTTGTTTAACATCAAAAATCCAGAGAGCCAGGGAGGGAAGGCAGACAAGCGGAATGCTTGTAACAAGTCCTGCAATCAGAAGATCTAAGCCGGCTCTTTCAGCGATTACACGAATCGCTTTTGTGTTGTTTTCTCCGTTAAGGCTGCCCAGGACAGGCTGCATGGTAATAGAAAGACCCATGAAGATCGATGACAGGCCAAGTATCTTCTGAACAATGATCCAGACTTCAAATGTGTTCGTATCATAGTATTTAAGGATAAAGGCATTCAGAACTATCGTCATGATCGCTGTCATTGCAAATGTCATGGCTCTGACAAGTCCTTTGCTGGTAATGCTAAGGGTATCTCTAAGAGAAAGAAACCATTTGAATCGAAGGGTATTCTTCTTCCCTAAGAACCAGAAACAGATAAAAAGGACAAACAGTGCCTTACATAAAACGGTGGCGGCAGCGATTCCCCTGACTCCGAAATAGTAAGCCAGTACAACTGACAGGACTACATTTCCTATGATCTGCAGACTGTTCAGTATGGTCGACAGCCTTTCACCGCCGTCTGCCACCACGATATTGTCAAGTAAGGCGCTGATTGGCGCAAGCATAAAGTAAAAGACAATAATTCGGTAGTATTCGATCAGATAGGCTTGTGTCGAAGGCGTCAGGTTCAGGGCGGAAACAATGTTATTCCTGAGAAGAATCAGGGAAATGGTGAGAATCAGACCGGAGGCCACTGCCATAATGACCCCTTCGCTGAAAATCCGGTGGGCACGATCCTGATCAAATCTTCCTATCTGGAAGGAATAGTTGCTTGTGGTACCTGAATTAATTACAGCAGTCACAAAGGTTGCAATGGAAAAAAACGGAGACATCAGACCTACAGCCGCAAAGGCATCTCTTCCGACAAAATTTGCCGCCACAATGGTATCAGTCAGAGAAACGAAAAAGGTTACAACTTCAATGATTATTGCAGCAAACAGTATTGATCTGTATTTCTTAATAAGGATAAGAGGCTTTGTCTCAGACATGATAAATATTCCTTCCAAAAGAGATCAGTTACTCTTAATAATACAGCAAAAGAAATGAAAATACAAAAAAACCTCCCGGATTTCTGCTTAAACCAGCTGATCCGGGAGGATGATTATTACTTCAGAAATTTCCTCTTAAACTCGATCTGTTCTGTTCCGCCGTTTTCGGCTGTAAACTTATAAGTACCGGGGAAAGCGGTTCCCGTCTGGTCAGTAACAAAAAGCGTGTTTTCTTTAATAAAGGTCTGGAATTCAAGTTCCTTACCGTTTCCGACATTTCCCATCTTCACGCCATTCATGTATACCTGCTGTGAAACAGCCATACCAAGAGCGCTCTTCTGGCGGTGGAATTTGATCCTGCAGGGAGTTTCAAGCAATTCATCCGGTTCTGCTACAAGCGGCAATGCTTCAAACTTGTTTTTGCATCCGAGACACTGGTACTTAACAGGCTTGATTTCAAAGTCACCTTTGCTCTTGGAATCAAGAGCCAGATTTGCCAGAGCGCCGAATGCCGCTACAGTGCCAATCTTAGCCAGTGATCCTTTTATGCTGATAACTCTGAAATCTTTCTTGCCACATTTGGGACAGGCAAGGTTGGCTACACTTGGGTATTGATTGTTCTCCATGGGTCTACCTCCTTTATTCCGGTTTTTTAATATATACCTTGTAACCAAGGTGATTAACAGGTGTCCTGATCAGGTCTTCCACCTGTTTGCTTCTGATTCCTTCTGAATACATGGTATGCCTTGAACTGACAATCTCCTCGATTCTGCACTCAAAGCCTTCCTCTTCTTTCTGCTTTGCAATTTCCTCGGCAGTACTTTTACTCTTGCCTTCCCAGATTTTTTTATATCCTGTCATAGAAACCTCCTCAAGAGATTGTTCGCAGCAAATCGATGAGCTGCGGAATAAAGATCAGAAGTCCTGCAATAGCGGCCATAATGGCTGCAATCAGGACAGCGCCTGCAGCGGCGTCCTTTGCAGTCTTTGCCAGGGGCTTCCATTCGTCCGTTACCAGGTCAACCACTGATTCAAGAGCAGTATTGACCAGCTCCAGGGACAGAACCTGTCCGAAAAGAACAATACATATGATCCATTCCATTCTGCTGATTCGGAAAATGATACCGGACAGTACCACAAGGCAGGCTATAAAAATATGAATCTTTATATTCCGCTCTTCTTTTATTGTCTTAAATAAACCGTCAAACGCGTGCCTGAAACTCCAGCCAAGAGACTGTCTCTTCTTCTGTTTCATGTATCCGCCTCCCTGGCTTTTTCTATATTTTTATTATAATAAAAGGTCACTGTTCTGACAAGGAAATATCCAATTTTCGGCCGCTTTGTCTGTTCACTTTTATCAGGGAGACTATGAAGATCAGACCCCGGATACAGAGCTCTATTCCTTCCGCGATCCAGACCCCGGTAAGACCCATTCGGCTTGCCATCACAAGGCACAGAGGGATTCTGATGCACCACATGCTTAAAAGAATGAGGACAGTGGGAATTCTGGTACGGCCAAGGCCCCGGAATACCCCTTCAGCGACAATGGAGGCTCCGAACAGGGGCTCAGCATAAACGATAATCCTGAGAACTCTGGTTCCTGCTTCTCTGACAGCCGGGTCAGGCGAGAGCATGGCCATCATATATGGAGCGGCAAGATACAGGAGAAATGCCATAAAGACCATGACAGCCATACCAAGACCTACGGAAAGGTAACCGAATCGTTTCATAAGAGGCTCTCTTTCTGCCCCTTTTGCCTGTCCGACACAGGTCGTTGCAGCAGCAGCCAGTCCGTAACATGGCATAAAACAGATACTTTCTGCAGTTACGGCAAAGGAATTGGCGGCAATGGCTATGGTCCCTAAAGGCGCGACAATATGGGTCCCTGCGATATAGGCCAGTCCCATGATCACAGCAGAGGCCATGACAGGGACAGATACACGCATATCTTTTATAACATCTGCATATGGAAGTCCGGATCCGGATTCTTCTTTACGAAAACGTAATGATGAAGATCTGAAAAGAAGATTCCAGATCAGCAAAAATGCACAGCATAAAGCAGCCAGTGCAGTTCCCAGAGCAGCGCCCGTCACTCCAAGCCCCGCCCCGGGTATAAATAAGGATATACCATGAAGGGTTGCTGTTCTGCAGGGAAATATCAGGAAGAAATTGAAGACAATGTCCAGAAAACACATGAGAATATTGAGAATACCCGGTGTTTTCATATCTCCGCTGCACTGCAGCATTCCACCACATATGTAGACCATCTGGAGAAAAGGCAAAGAAAAACCGTAAATCAGGAAGTAGCGTGAGGCATCCCTGCAGATCTGCGGTTCTCCCCCAATCCATACAGGAAGACTTCTGTGGACCAGTAAAACAAGAGCCATAAGACAGAGGCTGAAAAAAAGAACACTGATCACACCGTATTTGACAGTTTCCCTGGCCTTTCTTTCATTTCCTGCTCCGATCCGGTAAGCAACCCGGACGGTAAAACCGGTACATACCGCCTGACAGAGTCCACCTGTCAGCCATGTGGTAGAAACCACCAGACCAACGGCTGCCGAGGCATCAGGACCCAGACAGCCGACCATGGAAGCATCAATATATTGCATAATGATAGTGGAAATCTGCGCAAGAATGGCCGGAATACTCAGAGTAAAGACCAGCAGGACCTGCTCACGGACAGAAAGCCTTTCACCTTCTCGCATTTTTCTCAAAAGATCTTCATTCATTTTTATAACCTGAGCTAAATCTTATTGACCCTTCTAATCTCCTTTAATAATCCTCTGCAACCCTCTTCCACATCTTTCCAGGTTGCATCAAAATTATCCGTATACCATGGATCTGCTACTTCATGTCCTCTTCTGCCACAGTAATCCAGCAAAAGGGAAAGCTTACCATCCGGATCTCCGCCGTAAATATAAGACATATTTCTAAGATTGGCCCGATCCATACCAATCAGATAATCATATTGATCATAGTCTGACTTTCGTGTCCTGACGGCCTCCTTGCCTGCCGGATCGATCCCGTGTTCCAGGAGTTTGCGTCTTGCCGGCGGATAAACAGGGTTCCCCCGTCCGTTCCAGATTTCTTCACTGCTTGTGGCGGCAGAAGCAATTTCGAAATAATCCGAGAGGCCTTCTTTCTCAACCATATCCTTTAAAACAAACTCTGCCATCGGACTGCGGCAAATATTGCC
>CACZQE010000411.1 GCA_902783205.1 uncultured Lachnospiraceae bacterium
AGCCGTCAGTTCTTCAGGCGGATCCGTGATAAAGGAACCCTTGGACCTGTGGGGAGGTACATAGCTCTCCCTGTCGCGCTTCTGCTCTTCCAGGGTCTTCATCAGTTCCGGAGTCCGGTCCGGAATTTCATCCGGAGACTTGCCAAATGTGAAGGCTGAGAAATCCAGTTCTCCTTCGAACGGAGAAATCTTTCCTTCTTCCGGTGTAAAAGGAAATGCCTGAGGATGCAGTTCCTGGACATTGTCCTTTCTTCCTACTTCGTCGGACGATGTAAAGAGGGGCACTTCCACATCGGGTGAAGGCTTCCTTTCCTTCTCGTCCCTGCGGGTTCTGTCCATTTCCTCACGAATCTTCCTGACCTTGTCTTCAACCTTCTTTGCGCGGCTTTTAACGGCAGCTTTCCTTCTGCCGGTTTTCATTTTCACATTGGAAGCTTTTCTGCCGGCGGGATCCTCAAGATCGATGACAGAGGTATCCTCCTCTTCCTCTTCTCTGCGGATTCTCTCTTCCCGCCTTCTCTCTTTGGCTCTTTCCATATAAGCGCTGATCCCCTTGCCGATCTTTCTGAAAAATCCGACGAAAGACCGCTGTGTCAGCATGATCATGGAAAGCAGGGCCACACATACAAGAACTATGACTGCACCGATTCTGCCAAAGCCGGTCCTCAGGCCCAGGGCGATTCCGCCGCCAAGCACACCGCCCATGTAATGGTCTTTGGTAGACATGGTGAAGAGGTCATAGAAGGGAATGATCCTGTCGCTGTGGGCCAGCTGGACACAGGCTGAAAGAATCAGCATCAGTGCCATCAGGGACACACTCTTCTTTATAGAGAGGGGACTGTAGTCATTGGCAGTCAGCATCATGACGATCATGAAGAATACGACCGGCATCAGATACTGTGAGAAGCCGAATACGCCAAAAAAGAACATACTGAGCCCTCTGCCGATCACACCGCCCATGTTGAAATTGCTGAGCAGCATCAGGATCATGATACCCAGGGAGCTGATGATGGTAATCTCATTGCTCATGGGCATGCCTTTATCCGGCTCCTTCTGCCCGCCTCCCGCAGTCCGCTTCCTGCCGGAGCCGGAAGCACTTCTTCTGGATGACGTCTTCTTCTTCGGTGCCGTGGACTTGACTGTTGTACTTCTTTTACCGGATGACTGCGGCTTCTTTGCGACAGCTGCAGCTCCTGCTCTACGATTTGCCATAAATATACACCTTTTTCATTAATGAGAAATTTCTTGCAACAAGCAATAAATATATGTTCTTAATATAAATAACAAAAATCTTTACCCTGAAACAGGCCAAAGATAAACCGGCCGGCAGGGGCCGGTCATCCCTGTATCTCCAGTGCCCTCCGGTACATGGCGATCATCTCGTCGATTTCCTTCAGCTCTCTGTCGATCTGGCGGATCCGCTCTCTGCGGGCTTCCACATCCAGACTGATCTCTCTGACTGTTTTGGAAATGTACCTGGGCAGATTCAGGTTGTAATTATTCTTACGGATATCTTCCCTGCTTACGGCAGCGCAAAATCCCGCTTCATTTTTCCCCTCCCGGATGGCGGTACCGATCCGGTCAAGTGTGTCCTCATCAAAGCCTGACGCTTCGGAAGCGTCAAAGAGCATGATCTTATCGGAATCCCTGTTCATGCGGAAAAAGAGCATGATTTCCTTCTGTCCCAGGGAAGAAAAAACACTGTCGGGCAGGAGTATGACCGCCTCAAGACAATCCAGCTCATCGATCAGATACTTCCTGATCTGCGCCTCCTTACCCTCTCTGTACAGCATGGCGCCGGGAAGGACCGCGGTCAGACAGCCGGTCCGGTTCAGATAAGGCAGCGAGGAAAGGAGAAAAGGCAGCTCTCCTTTTGCCCTGGAGTTAAGCAGATCTTTATCCCAGGGAAGACTGTCAGGTTCAACAAGGAGCTTGCCTCCTTCCACACCCTCGGGCATGTAAATGGCAATCCTGTCGACCCTTCCGGATAAAGCGCCCTGCTCATTCCAGACATAGTCCATGCTGACATTGACTTTCTCAGGATCCCTGCCCTTCATGTAGCAGATCATATGGAAAATCTCCATATACTCCCTGTGGGTCTCATTTCCGTAGAAAGCGGGCTCACTGCCTTCCTCTTCCATCACGTTATAGAGGAGGCCGTAGCCGAACTCCGGAACCAGCATGGATTCGCAGGCAGCCCCTGACATATCGAAAAGATATCTGTAGAGACTGCAGAGCTGATCCGAGATTGATGTTTCCTTCTTGGATCCTGCAAAAGCTTTTACCAGCTCGCTGAAGAGATCCGGATACATTTCAAGAAGCAGTTCATCACAGTCCCATGCATCAATTTTCTTGATCAGCTTACGGATAAAGCGGGCGTAGCTCTTCTGCTTTTCCTGGGAAATAGACTCCTTGAGCCTGTCGACAAATGTATACTCAAAAAAAGACAGCTGGGAATCACAGATCCTCATGTATCCCGAAGCATTTTCCATAAAACGCAGAAAAGAAGGAATCTGCAGTTTACCCCGCACAGCCATCCGAACCAGTTCCCTCAGCAGTACGGTGTCTTCCAGCCTGTCAGCAAAACGCAGACAGCAGTACTGATAAAAGAGCAGGTAAACGCAGGCGTCTCTGTACTCCTCAAAGGTAAGGCCGGGATGACTCTCAGAGAGTATCGACATAAATTCCATCTTCAATTGCTTTTCATCCATACCCTCTCACCTTCTTATATCTGTTCAAGATGCTGTTTCATCTCCTCCGTCAGAACGGAGCGCTCAAGACGAAGCTTCTCCATCATCAGCAGCTGCCGCTGCTTCTGATAATAATAAAGCTTGCCGATAGACATTTGCGTTGACAGATCCGGGCAATCGATAATCAGTTCCCGGATCATATGAATGGAAAGAACCTTTACGGAGGAATTACCCTGAATGGCAATCAGCCTCTGCTTCCTGATGTCAGGATGCTCGTTAAAATACCAGGCGAAGTAGTAAGGATCCATGATACCGTCATTAAACTCGATGGAAACGAAATTGGACGGAATCACCTTTCCCACATGCTTCTTTCCGAGAACAGCCGCGTGATGGAAAGATGTCAGTCCGATCACAATAGAGTTCTCCCTGGCCAGATTCAGGTTCTTGATCTTCTTCCGGTCGACAAGAACAGTCGGAACCTCACTGTCCGTAATACCCTCTTCTTCATCCAGAAGCTGGCTGATAGACAGGATCGGATAGACTTCACCGTCACCCGCAGCCTTCGGCTTTATTCGATTGAGCACAACGCCGTGCGTGATTTTACTGATCTGTTCCAATCGGAGCTCCAACTTTTTTCGCCTCCCGTCCCATAATAAGATAATTATAACTTTTTTCCGGCAGTTGTTCAATAAAAAAATCAATATTTTTTCAAATAACATTGATTTTTCTTCGAAAATTTCTTTTTTCCCTATATAGAAATGTCCGATTCCCTCCGCAAGGGGCTCGCCCCACTCCGCCGGGCTAACTGCTAACTGCGACTCAGGCGGACGGTGTATTCACGAACAATTTGCTCTTACACCGTCCGCTCAGTTCAACGACACAAAGAAAAAGCGGAGGGATAAACCGCATTGCAGCTTATCCCTCCGCTTACTTTTCTTAAATTAAAATCTTATTTACAGCTTTTCGATCAGCTGCAGGTTGATTCGTCCCATCTTATCGATCTCAAGGACTTTTACGCGTACCTTGTCGCCGATTTCGACTACATCTTCCACTTTGTTTACGCGGCCTTTAGCCAGCTTGGAAATGTGAACCAGACCATCCTTGTTGGGTGCGATCTGGACAAATGCACCGAAGTTCATGATGCGGACTACTTCGCCGTCGTAGGTCTTTCCGGGCTCTGCCGGCTCCACGATAGACCGGATGATCTCCAGTGCGCGGTCGATGTTCTCCTGCTCTACGCCGAGTACATCCACACGTCCGTCGTCGTTGATATCGATCTTGACATCTGTCTCGTCGATGATGGCATTGATTGTCTTACCCTGCTTTCCGATGATCTCGCTGATCTTCTCCGGATCCACAAACATCTGTGTGATCTTGGGAGCATATTTGCCAACCTGGGGACGCGGCTCGGCGATAACAGGCTCCATAACCTCTGTAAGGATATATTCTCTTGCTTCTTTTGTCCTTGCGATGGCCTCGCGGATGATCTCCGGTGTCAGGCCGTGGATCTTGATATCCATCTGGATGGCTGTGATACCTTCATGGGTACCTGCAACCTTAAAGTCCATATCGCCGAAGAAGTCCTCAAGGCCCTGAATATCAGTCAGTACGATGTAATCATCATCTGTCTCGCCTGTTACAAGACCTGCGGAGATACCTGCAACTGCTCTTTTAATGGGCACACCTGCTGCCATGAGGGACAGGGAGGATGCACACACACTTGCCTGGGATGTTGATCCGTTGGACTCAAGTGTCTCGGATACTGTACGGATGGCATAGGGAAATTCATCCTCGGAAGGAAGCACGGGAAGAAGTGCTCTCTCAGCCAGTGCGCCGTGTCCGATTTCCCGGCGTCCCGGTCCTCTGTTGGGTCTTGTCTCGCCGACAGAGTAGCTGGGGAAGTTATAGTGATGCATATATCTTTTGGATGTAAAGTCCACGTCAATTCCGTCGATCTTCTGTGCTTCGGAGATGGAGCCCAGTGTAGTGATGGTCATGATCTGAGTCTGACCACGGGTAAACATACCGGATCCGTGTGTTCTCGGAAGAATATCGATCTCTGCAGCCAGAGGACGGATGTCCTTGATGCCGCGGCCGTCGGGACGCTTGTGATCTTTGAGAATCATCTTTCTGACTGTCTTTTTCTGATATTTATATACTGCGTCATCGATCAGGGGAAGCCAGTCCTCATGCTCCTCGGCATAACGCTCTTCCAGCTGATCTTTGATCTTGCGGATATTCTCATCCCTGATCTGCTTTAAGTCTGTAAATACAGCTTCTTCCATCTGCTCAGCAGTGATGAAAGATGTCATATCGTCCCAGAGTTCTTCCGGTGTATCCACATGCTCATAGTCATGCTTTTCCTTACCGCACTCTTCCACGATCCGGTCGATAAAACGGATGATCTCTTTGTTGACTTCATGAGCCTTGAAGATTGCCTCAAGAACTGTATCCTCAGCCACTTCATTGGCGCCTGCCTCGATCATGATAACCTTCTCGGCAGTAGATGCCACAGTCAGAGCCAGATCGGAAGCGTCTGCCTGCTCTTTTGTGGGATTGACAATCAGCTGTCCGTCTACCAGACCCATGACAGTTGCAGCGATGGGGCCGTCAAAGGGGATATCGGAAATGGATGTGGCGATGGATGCACCGATCATAGCTGTTACTTCGGGAGAACAGTCGGGATCCACACACATTACCAGATTGTTCAGGGATACGTCGTTGCGGTAATCCTTGGGGAAAAGGGGTCTCATGGGACGATCGATCACACGGGATGTGAGGACTGCGTGCTCGGAGGGCTTGCCTTCGCGCTTGTTAAATCCGCCCGGGATCTTGCCTACAGAGTACATTTTCTCTTCAAAGTCCACACTCAGGGGGAAGAAGTCGATTCCTTCCCGGGGCTTCTCGGAAGCTGTAGCTGTACATAAAACTACTGTGTCGCCATAGTGCATAAAAGCGGCGCCATTGGCCTGGGCTGCAACTCTGCCAATCTCAACGGTCAGCGTTCTGCCGGCCAGGTCCATTGAAAACTGTTTTACCATAGTAATTATTCCTCCTGCCTTCAGGGCAAATGTAATTGCGGCGGCAAAAGGGTTCCGAAACCACTGAACAGGATATCCCTTCTTGCGATACACTCTTCAGAAGTCTCGGTACGTTCCCTTTATTTCCGCCTGTCAGCAGGGGAATTTCATACCGTGTTGATATGAAATCCCTCCACTGCAAAGTATCTTTGTCATTCTAGCACATTTGAAAGAATAATGCCAGAAAAAATTACAGGCTGCTTTATTTCATTTTGATTACATGTCATCTTTCAGAAGTTCAGCCACCAGTTCCGCTCCTTTTGCCAGCTCATCCACACGGGTGTATTCTTCGGTGGAATGGACATTGTGCATTCCGCTGGTGAGGACGATGCCGGTGATTCCGTGCTGAACAAAGACATTATTATCACTGCCGCCCGTGGTGGACATGGTCCTGCCTTCAAGGCCCAGTTTCCGGCATGCTCTTTTGAATCGCTTTACGACCGGATGGTCTTCCGGGATGCTGTAAGCATGCAGATGGTTTTCCGTTACGAATTCGACCCTGACCCGGCCGGCATTGTCTTCAAAGGTTTTCCTGATCTCTTCGATGATCGAAAGAGCCTTTTCATGGTCAAGGCTTCTTACTTCCCCTGTTACAACACAGTTTTCCGGGACAATATTGTTGGCTTCTCCGCCCCTGACGGTCCCGATATTCATGGTCGTATCATCCCCGATCGTCCCCGGAGAAAGGGATTTGATGGCTCTTGCTGCCGCCATTATGGCATTTATACCTTTTTCCGGAGCAAATCCCGCATGAGCGGCTTTTCCTTTTATACGGGCTTCCCATCCGATCAGAGTGGGGGCGGATATGGCCGCCTTGCCTGCCGCTCCCGACAG
>CACZQE010000412.1 GCA_902783205.1 uncultured Lachnospiraceae bacterium
CTATATTGCCCAGAAGCTCTACAAGGTGGAGCCGGATGACCTCTTCCTCCAGCTGATATGTTCTCTCCTGATCAAGGGAAACAGGACCGGAAAAGAGTATCACCAGTCCTTTAGGAGCGCGGTGGAAGCCAACCTGAAGATCATCGGACTCAACGAGTTCTTCATCCGGAGCATGAATTTTGAAACCTTTGATGAGATTCCCCAGAGGGTTCTGATCTACTTTACATACAGCAACAGCCTGGATTATCTGGAAAAGGCCTACCTCTACACAAATGTGCTTAAGCATGAGAAGGAGTATGAGGAGGTATACGGGGCTTATCATTCCAAGATGCTCCCCTTCGTGAAGGAGCAGCTGACCTATGGAAGGATCAATGAGCACCTGGCCATGCTTTATATCTATTTCCTGGATCAGATCCTGGCCGGTCCGGAGAACTGGAAGGCAGTCTGTGACGTCCTTTTCTTCCGCAAGCTGACCTGCGCCAACAAGAAGATGACAGGCCTTTACGTATCCTGCCCCGAGACAGGAAAAGAGACCTACTATCCCCTGTCTTCAGGCGTGGCCAACATCGAATCCTTCAATGACAGGACCACATACTACTTTGTGGATGCCAATGAGCAGCGTTATATAAAGGATATCGAATACACAGAGAAGAGTTTCCTGTCCCTGTCCCGCTTCCCGGCTGACTGGATCAGGAAAAACCTGGACAACAGAAAGATCCTTCTGGTCAAGTCAGACCTGGTGGATGAAAATATCAAAGCCGACGACCTGGCAGTCCTGGAGAGGATCGCCTTTAACGAGGAATATGAAGAATGGATCCGGATCAGGGCGGTGGAGAAGCTCCTTACATTTTATGAGAACCACCAGCAGAAGGACGAACTGTCCAGATGGCTTTCCAAGGTGGATTATTCCAACATATCCTCCGGCTACAGAAAGCGCCTGATGGACTATTACATGGAAGTGGGTATGATCGAGAATACCTTCTTCGGAATCGAACTCTACGGCTCCACCATCATGGGTGCCGAGAAGAGACTGAAACTGGCTGAGTTCGGCGTGGACTACTACCAGGGCGGGATGGATGAGACCACCCTCTCCCTTGCCTACTCTGCCTTTATGAGAAAGAAAAACACCAGAAAGACCCTCCGCTATCTGATGGAACATTTCCGCGGGGAGACGGAGGACCTGCTTACCATCTGGGAAAGAAGCAGGAAGTTCGAACTGGATACGGCAGACTTCGAGCGCCGCATCCTGGACCAGAGCATGTTTTCCGAGAATGATACCGATGGTGTCTTCCCGGTTTATGAATCCTTCTTCCGGACCAACCCGGAGGATGAGATGATCAGCGGTTACCTGGAATATGCTCTCCGCAAGGAGATGGAAGGATCCATGGAACTGCCGGACTTCATGCACATGGTGGCAGGCCGCCAGATCATGAATGGCAACATCAGCGGCAGGGATTCAAGAATTCATTTCCTCTACTATTTTGCCGGAAAGACAGAGTGGTATGAGCAGATCCGGGAACCCGTATCCTTTATCATAGGACAGTTCCTGGAGGAGGAGTTCTACCTTCCGGTCTACCATACATACGGCGACCTGGTAGACTTCCCCATCGATTATCAGGAGATGACCTTCCTGACTTACAAAGGCCGTTCCGGCAGCAGGGTCGTCATCTGCTATGAGATCGAGGATGAACAGGATTATTACCGGGAGCAGCCGCTGACCGAGGTTATGCCGGGCGTCTACGTATGCCAGATGCATTTCTTCCGCAGCGACCATGTCAACTACCGTCTGGAGGAAGACGGGGTCCGGGTGGATAATCTGGAAAATGTAGTTTTTGAGACGATGGATTACGACGGGGCGGACAGCCGCTTCTTCGCTCTGAACAGACTGGGCGGCAGCGAAGCGCAGCCCATGGACCTGGAGCTTTACCTGTTCCGGGCATGGTTTGCGGATCACGGCATGCAGCTGATGTAAGACAGGGAGGATCGCATGGAACAACTTGATACAAGAAGGTTTGCCGGAATCGACCTGTCACACGGCTCGGCCCAGCTGAGCATTTACGATGAGGGAAGCAGGCAGATGACCGAGGAAAGTTTCCTCCTGCCGGAAGACGACAGAGAGGATTATATCCGGACCGGCATGGCCCTGATCGTAAAGCATATGAAAACTGAGAGGCTCAAATGGGAAGATTTCCAGAGCGTGTATTTCTCACTGGAAGATGCGTCGACCGGGATGAGAGATCATCTGGCTCAGGTACTTCCCGCCACTTTTAAGGACAGGCACGGAGTCAGGATCATCACCCGATTCCGGGCTTTTGCCGAATATGTATTTCACCAGGAGCGGGTGGTCTGGGACAGAAACACCCTGCTCCTTGACTATACCGACGATACCCTTTCCTACATTCTGATCGACCAGATCCGCCGGTCCAAGCAGAAAGCTTACCGGGCGACCCGGAAGGAACTGGATCTGACCGAGTACGAAGTGGAACGGACAGCGCCGGACCGGGACCAGAAGTTCAGCAAAATGATGCGGAAGTTCCTGGTCAAGAATCCGGCCAACATCATCTTCCTGACAGGAGACGGATTTGAGGGCAACTGGATGAAGAAGAC
>CACZQE010000413.1 GCA_902783205.1 uncultured Lachnospiraceae bacterium
AAGCTCATCAGTTTCCGGATGGGACTGGATTATATCATTTACGCTACGGCGCCTTCCATGGACGGATTTGTTTCCATCGGTTCCGCTGTGATCCTCAACCATGTGAAGACAACACTTGACTGCCACGGCCCTGTAGCAGTAATCGGGGATGTGGATGTTTTAAGCCAGGCTCCCATGCGCCTGATCGCTGCAGGTCTGGGAGATACCCTTGGAAAATACACCTGTCTCTTTGACTGGAAGCTTTCCCGCCTGATCAACGATGAATACTACTGTGAAGAAGTTGTAAATATGGTCGAGACAGCCATCCAGACTGTTATGGACTACAGCAGCAAGGTACAGGACAGAGACCCGGATGCGGTAAAGGCAGTTACGGAAGCCCTGGTGCTTACCGGTATCGGCATGAGCTTCATCGGCAACTCCAGACCGGCATCGGGCTGCGAGCATCATTTCTCCCATTTCTGGGAAATGAAAGCATTCATGCACGGCAAGTTCCCGGCTCTGCACGGAACACAGGTAGGCGTGGGAACCATCGTGGCATTATATCTCTACCATATGCTGGAAGATCAGGATGTTGACTTCGCTGCTGTTAAAGCATCAACATTTGACAAGGCCGAGTGGGAGAAGGAAATCCGCCAGGTATACGAAATCGCGGCAGACGGTATCATGGCTGTAGAGGAGAAGGCAGGCAAGAATGATATCGCTGAGAGAAATAAGAGACTTGAAGTAATTGAAAAGAACTGGGATCAGATCCGGACAATGATCAGAGAAGAGCTTCCCAAAGTGAAAGACATGGAAGACCTTTTTGCCGGACTGGATGCACCGATCAATCCGACACAGATCGATGTCAGTCTGCAGGAGACCTATGAGAGCGTGATCTACGCCAAGGAAGTAAGACCCAGATACACAGTTCTTCAGCTGATCTGGGACCTGGGACTTTCAAAAGACTACGCGCAGAAGACGAAAGAATACTTTGCAAAGTAAATCCGTTAAGGATGCAATAAAAACACTTATCAATCAACAAAGGCATTAAATGAGGAGGTTACAATGAGTAAATATGCAATCGGTCTTGACTATGGAACATTATCAGTAAGAGCACTTCTTGTTGACATCACAGACGGAAGTGAAGTCGCTCAGAGCGTGTATGAGTATCCCCATGCCTGCATGGAGACACGGATTCCCACCGGAGAGGCTCTGCCGCCGGCATGGTCACTCCAGGATCCCGGCGATTATATGGAAGGACTTCTCACGGTTGTCCGCGGCGTTATGAAGCAGAGCAAGGTTCTTCCGGAAGAGGTCATCGGTATCGGTATCGACTTCACATCCGCTACCATCATGCCGGTTAAGAAGGACAAAACTCCCCTCAGTATGACAGAGGAATTCAAGCATGAGAAACATGCCTATGTCAAACTCTGGAAACATCATGGCGGTGAGGAAGAAGCAATCCAGATCGACAAAATCGCTAGAGAGAGAAATGAAGATTTCATGAAGATGTACGGCGGCAAAGTTTCCAGTGAGTGGACAATCCCGAAGATCCTTGAGACACTTCACAAGGCGCCGGAAGTTTACGAGCAGGCAGATTACTTTATGGAGGCTCTGGACTGGATCCTCTGGGAGCTGACGGATGAGCTTACAACTTCTGCATGTACAGCCGGATTTAAAATGTTCTATAACGATGAGGCAGGTTTCCCGTCCAAAGAATTCTTCAAAGCTCTGGATCCCAGGATGGAGAACTTTGTGGAAGAAAAATTCAATATACCGGTCCTTCCCATCGGCGCATGCGCAGGACATCTGTGTGACGCTATGGCAAGAGAGCTGGGCCTTATGCCGGGAACACCGGTGGGCACAGGTATCATTGATGCCCATTGCTCCGTCCCGGGCGGCGGCGTAGGAAAGCCGGGCGAGCTCATGATCATCATGGGAACATCTTCCTGCCATCTGATGCTGGCAGACCACGGCGCTCAGATTGAAGGAATCCAGGGCATCATCAAAGACGGTATCATGCCGGGCTTTTACGGGATCGAAGCAGGACAGTCCTGTGTAGGTGATCATTTTGCAT
The DNA here is from genome assembly GCA_902783205.1 of uncultured Lachnospiraceae bacterium. The sequence goes on from CACZQE010000413.1 coordinate 2,057, forward strand.
GGTTTGTTGACAATTGTCTTCCGGAAGAATATGCACAGCAGGCAAGACAGAAGGGCATCAGCGGACATCAGCTCCTGTCCGAGAAGCTTGCAGGCTATAAGGCAGGTGCCAGCGGACTGGTTGCTCTTGACTGGTTCAACGGTGTTCGTTCTCCCCTTATGGACTTTGACTTAAACGGTGTGATCACCGGTATGAACCTGCAGACAAAGCCTGAGGACATTTATCTGGCCCTGATAGAGGCAACCGCCTATGGCACAAGAGCTATCGTGGAAAGCTTTGAAAAAGCAGGCGTTCCGGTTAACAGCGTTGTATTGAGCGGCGGAATCCCCTCCAAGAACCCGCTGATCGTGCAGATCTACACTGATATTCTCAACCGGCCCATCAAGGTCTGTGCTTCCGATCAGGCATGCGCCCTGGGAGCAGCTGTCCTTGGAACCGCGGCAGCAGATCCTTCCATTACCGGATATAAGGATGCCAACGAGATTGCCGCTAAATTCGGAAAACTTCAGGACAAGACCTATACACCTGATCCGGTGAAGGTTGCCGTATATGACAAGCTTTACGCAGAGTACAATACTCTGATGGATTACTTCGGAAGAGGCGGAAACGATGTGATGAAGCGTCTTAACCGCATTCGCGAGGAGAACAAATAAAGCATCGGTAAATGAACAGTAAAAAGTACATTTGATACGAATTGCATATAGAGTCTGAAGAAACTGCCGCAAGAGGCAGGCGGGAACTGCAAAGCAGGATTCCGTCATCCTCTTGCGGCAGTTTTGTTTTTCTTAAGACGGCAAAAAAATCATAAAAACATATGTATTTATTTGCTGATATAAGACAAAATGCCATATTTGATTTTTGGGGATATATCATGCGATAATTGATTTAATAAATATCGCTGTTAATATAAAATCTAATAATCGAGGTAAAAAGGTGAAAAAGTATATTGCCGGGAGACTGCTCTTTGTAATCCCGATTATGTTTATTCTTTCATTATTCACATTTGGACTGACGTATCTTTCTCCCTCTGATCCGGTTACACTCTATTATCAGAGCATGGGGACCAAACCGGATAAAGAAATGGTAGAAAGAAAAAAAGAGGAAATGGGGTTGAATGATCCATTCGTGGTTCAATACGGACGCTGGCTTGGGAAAGTACTGCACGGAGATCTTGGAGAGTCCTACAAGTACAGGACTTCAGTCTGGACCGAGATGGGGAAGAGACTGCCCAATACACTGATTCTTACCGGAGCTACAGTCCTTCTCACCATACTCTTTGCCGTTCCTCTGGGAATTCTCTGCGCAGCCTGCCAGAACAGTTTCATAGACTATCTGCTCCGGCTGATTTCTTTCCTGGGAGTATCCATGCCCAGCTTCTGGGTCGGAACCCTTCTTATGTATGCTTTCGGGGTCAGACTCCATCTGCTTCCGATTATGGGAAGCGGTGATCTGAAACATCTGATCCTTCCCACGGTTACCCTGGCTTTCTGGATGACTTCCCTCTATATAAGGAGACTCCGGGGCAGCGCCCTTGAGGAAATGAACAAAGATTACATGATCGGCGGAATGGCAAAAGGCTTTTCCCGGCCTGCCATTATTATGAAGCAGATTCTGCCCAACTCTTTGCTCTCAGTAGTCACTATGTTCGGAATGTCCATCGGCAGCCTGCTGGGTGGAGCGACTATCGTTGAGACCATATTTGAGTGGCAGGGTGTCGGGAAGATGGCTGTTGATGCCATCTCACTTAAAGATTTTCCCATTATCCAGGGCTATGTGCTCTGGATGGCGATAATATATGTGAGCATCAACCTGATCGTTGACCTGCTTTATCAATTCCTGGATCCCAGGATCAGACTGGGGGGTGGGAAAGCATGAAGCTATATGTAAAGAAAGCATTACACAACAGGGAATTTATGATACTTCTCTTCCTTGCCGTGGTCCTCATACTGATTCCTGTTTTCGCGCCGCAGGTCGCGCCCCATGATCCCATTGCCAATGATTATGCCAATGCCATGATTTCAGGAAACAGAGAATTTCCTTTCGGTACAGATCAGATTGGCAGGTGCATTTTCTCCAGACTGATCTGGGGCGGAAGAACTTCTCTGCTGATCGTCTTTATCGTGGTGGGGATCGTGGCAGTGTCCGGCATCATTCTGGGCATCATAGCCGGCTTTTTCGGCGGATGGGTAGATATGGCAATCACCCGTTTTACGGATATTGTCATGGCTTTGCCTGCGACCATATTTGTGATTGCCCTGGTCAGTGTGCTGGGACCCAGCCTCCGCCATACCGTTATGGCCATGTCTCTGGTAGGATGGACGGAATACTGCCGTGTGGCGAGAGCCCTCGTCCTGGCAGAAAAAGAAAGTCCGTATATACAGGAGGCACGGCTGGGCGGACTCAGCAGGCCCCGGATTATCATGAGAAACGTTCTTCCAAATGTTTTCCCCTATCTCCTGGTCAATATCACCCAGGACATAGGCAACCAGCTTCTGACACTGAGCGGACTTTCTCTGCTGGGCCTATCATCCCAGCCTCCGACACCGGAGTGGGGATTCATGCTCAGTGAAGGAAGGAAATATATACAGGCGGCTCCTTGGCTGATCTTCTATCCGGGTTTGATTATCGTGATCCACGTCATCGTGTTCAACCTGCTTGGGGACAGCCTTAGAGATATATTAGATCCCAGATATCATAAAGAGAAAGGAAAAGGAAGGAGATTGAAAAAATGGGTAGAAGAAAAATCCTTGCAACGATCCTTGCAATGACACTTGCGGTATCGGCACTTCTTGCCGGCTGTGGTTCCTCGTCCGGCGGAGAGGGAAGTACAGGCCAGGCCGCAGCTCAGGATGCCCACATCAATGCGGCTCTCTACTGGTTCGGCACAAGCCTGGATCCGGCTACGGAGTATGACGGATGGACAACCTGTCGTGCCGGTATCACGGAAACACTGGTTACTGTAGATAAAAACTATGAAATTCAGCCTCTGCTGGCAGAAAGCTGGGAACAGAAGGATGACGTGACATGGGTAATGCATATACGTGACGGCGTGACCTTCCATGACGGGACACCTGTTGACGGTGCTGCTGTAAAAGCCTCCTTTGACCGGGCCATGGAAGTGCAGGAAAGAGCTAAGACCGCGGCAAAGATCAAGAGCATTGAGGCTGACGGTCAGGATGTCACCTTTGTTACAGAGGCTCCTTTCGGAGCATTTCTTGCCAATATTTCAGAGCCTATGTACTCGGTTGTAAAGGTCGGAGATGATCAGGATTATGCCAATGCGCCGATTGCTACCGGGCCCTTCAAGGTTACCGGATTTAAAGTAAACGAAGTGATCGAGACAGAAAGATATGATGACTACTGGAACGGTGCGTCTACAGTAAAGACCATGACCATCAAGTGCATCGAGGAGGACAGCACAAGGGGCCTTGCTCTGCAGTCCGGTGAACAGGATGTGGTTCAGAGAGTGGCAACAGCTGATCTTCCCACATTTAAGTCAGATTCAAACTATCAGGTGATCGATACCACAGGCGCACGTGTAAGAATCATCATCCCTAACATGAACAATGAATTTCTTAAAGATGTAAACATAAGAAAGGCTCTTTCAAAAGCGATCGATTATGATTCTCTTGTAAAGATCCTCGGTGACGGTGTGACAAATGCGCAGGCACCTTATCCGAAATCTGCTCCCTACGGTTATGATGAACTGGATAAGCAGGCTTACAATCCCAAGGAAGCTGCAAAACTTCTTGCTGACGCCGGTTATACAGACAGTGACGGAAACGGCTATGTGGACAAAGACGGGAAAGAACTGAAACTGACTCTGGTTTATCAGATGACTGATTATACCAGCATGCTGGAAGCTGTTCAGTCCATGGCTAAGGACAGCGGAATCAATATTGAGCTGAAACTCACAGACAGTATTGAGACAGTGGAAGAGAAGAAAGACTTTGATCTGATCTGCACCAACTGGCAGGTACTGTCTACCGGAGATCCTCAGTGGTTCCTCGATAACATGTATAAAAGTGACGGTCCTCATAACTGTATCAGTTACAGCAATAAGGATCTCGACAAGATCATCGATCAGCTGACTACCACATTTGAGCCGGAAGAAAGAGCCAAGCTTACTATCGAGGCAGAAAAGATCCTGCTTGAGGACTGTGCTTCAATCTATCTTGTGGGCGAGAATAACTTTGTTGTGGCTAATAACAAAATTCAGAATATCGTACCTTATCCCATTGATTACTACTTTATCGACAACGGAATTTCAGCAGCAGAATAATCTGTGAAGAATTTCCTTATCCCGGGAGGGAAATAAAAGAGACAGGAATACACTATGGAGATTGTACGGGCAGAAAATGTATCAATTACATATGACGGAGTAAAAGATGCGGTCAGTAATGTGTCTTTTACGGTAGAGGAAGGACAGATCGTTGGGATCGTCGGAGAAAGCGGCAGCGGCAAATCCACGATCCTTCACGGACTGCAGGGACTGCTTCCACGCACTTCTGCCAGAACGGGTACGATCTCTCTTTTCGGACAGGACATTGATACCATGACGGCCGCGGAGATGAAAAGGGTCCGCGGCCGGGATGTGGCAATGATCTTCCAGGATACCGGCAGATATCTGAATCCTATCAGCAGGGTCGGAAAGCAATATACGAGTTTTCTGAAGATTCATGAAAAAAAGCCGGTAAGTGAACTGTACCAGCTGGAAAAGGAGATGCTAAACAGAGTTCACCTGAAGGATGTGGACAGAATTCTTCATGCCTATCCCTTCGAGCTTAGCGGAGGCATGCGGCAGCGGGTCGGCATAGCTATGGCCATGTCATTACGCCCCAGGCTGCTGCTGGCGGATGAGCCTACCAGTGCCCTGGACGTAACTGTCCAGGCCCAGGTCATTTATGAGATGATGGAGCTTCGAAAAAAATACGGCACCACCATTATCTTTGTCACTCACAGTATGGGTGTGGCAGCTTATATGTCGGATGTCATCGGTGTTATGCAGAACGGAAAACTTGTAGAGTGGGGGGAGACGGAAAAGCTGATTTCTTCTCCCCGGCAGGCCTATACCAGATCCCTGCTTGACGCTGTCATAGAACTGAGGGATGAAAGGTTGATTACGATAGTATGAAAGATCCTATTCTGAAATTATCACATATCAGTAAAACATTTTACTCGGCCAAGACAGGGGTTATACCTGCCGTACAGGATGTCTGCCTGGATATAAAGGAAGAGGAATGTGTCGGAATCGTCGGTGAAAGCGGATGCGGAAAGAGCACGATTGCCCGCATGGTGACCAGGATTACTGATACCACGGAAGGTCAGATTTTTCTGGAAGGTGAGGACATCACCTCACTTCAAGACAGAAACCTGAAAAAAATCTACAAAAAGATTCAGATGGTTTTTCAGGATCCCTATTCTGTTTTCAGCCCCAGAATGCAGATCGGAACCTTTCTGGAAGAGGGACTTGTTCACTACGGGATCGCGAACAGAAGTGAAGCCAGGCAGGAAGCAAAGATTCTCCTTTCAATGGTAGAACTTGGCCCCGAACTGCTGGACAGGTTTCCCCATGAACTTTCCGGCGGCCAGCTGCAAAGGGTAGTAATTGCCAGGGCCATCTCCATTGAACCCAGGCTGGTTATCCTTGACGAGGCTACAAGCGCCCTGGATGTTTCGGTTCAGAAACAGGTTCTGCGTCTGCTGGTCAAGCTACAGAAAAGGCTTGGTCTGACCTACATTTTTATCGGTCATGACCTGGCTGTGGTCCGGAGCATATCCGACCGTATTGTAGTCATGTATGCGGGAAATGTGGTGGAAGAGATTGCCAGTGAAAGTCTGGAAGAAACAGCAGCTCATCCTTACACAAGAAAGCTTCTGGACAGTGTGTTCTCCGTTTATGACAGAGACAGGAAAAAAATTGAGCTGGAGACATTGTCCATGCAGGATGCCGGTTATGAGGAGACGGGATGTCCTTATCAGAAACGATGTCCTTTTGTTCATGACCGCTGCAGATCGGACAAGCCTGAACTGATTGATCATGGCGGCGGACATAAGGTGCGGTGCTTCTATTATCAGTAAAAGCTGGTCGGAATCCTGCCTGAAGTGCACAGACAATCATAGAGGACTTTGCAAATGGGATTGCAGAGTCCTCTTTTTTTTCTGCCGGCAGATCCGCCTTTTCTGTCACCGGCTGCAGGGTCCGGTGGACTCCCTGATCTGGAGGACAGGATCATATTCCAGCCGCATCATGGCAGTTTTCCGGTCTTTTTGATCGGAAGAGGACTGTGCCTCATGGGCATTGATCAGCATACGGACCGCGGCCGTTCCCTTCTCCTCGATGGAATGATCGATGGTGGTCAGGGATATTCCCGCAAAGGAGGAAGCAAGGGTATTATCAAAACCGCAGACCGAGAAATCTTCCGGGATGCGGTATCCCATTTTTCTGAGTGCGTCCATGATTCCGAAGGAAATCTGGTCGTTGGTGCCCACAAAGGCGGTGGCTTTCCTGTCCGGATTCTTCATATACTGAAGAGTCAGCTGATAGCCTCCGTCATAGTAGCGGTTTCCCATCAGATAATAATCCCACTGCTCCTGGGTCAGCTGTACAGCCTCCACCTGTTCCGGATCAAGACCGGCCCGGGAAAAGGCTTCCCGCATTCCGTCCAGACGGCGCCTCCTGGGAAGTTCCAGAGGATCCAGGGGCGTGGTCATGTAGGCTATGTGCCTGTGGCCCAGAGAGAGCAGATGCTCTGCAATCAGGATTCCCGAACGCTTACTGTCAAGCTCCACCAGGGGAACCCGCAGCTTGTCGTTATAATCATTGATCAGAACGAAGGGCAGCTCTTTATGGAGACGGTTGATCCGGTCAACTGCCTGAGGAGCATAGGTGTAGACAACACCGTAGAAACCGGATTCGGCTGCAGTATTCAGGAGGGACTCCTCCGTTGCAAGGTCCCGCATTGTATAGGTGGACATTGTAAAAAGCCCTTTAAGATGTGCACTTTTGGTGATGGTACGCACCAGAGTCGTGTAGTATTCGGTAGACAGGGAAGGACACATGATCAGGATGGTCTTTGTGATGTGGCTTGCAGGCTTCTTCTGCCGCTTCTTATAGACATAGCCCATCTCCCTGGCGGTCTTAAGGATCTTATCCACCGTATCCTTCTTGAAATGTATATCTTCCCTGCCGCTTAAAACCATGGACACAGCAGTCTGAGAGACATGGCACTTTTTCGCTATATCCCGTGTGGTGACTTTCCGCTTTTCAGACATGGCAACTCCTTTGCTTCTTCTCCTGTGAAAATCCGTCAGGCTATCTTTAGTGTCAAATACTTAGATAAATTATATCGCAATTCGGAAGAGGGGTCAAAAGAATCAGGGATAAAAGCCACTTTACAAAAGGATTTGCCTGTGTTACACTAGTCAGGTCTAAGAAGATCCTTTGCCAGGGTAACGGACCACTCCGACCTTGCCTTCGTGAAGGACACTGTAAAAAGAAGGAGGAAACAAAATGATTACAAAAGAGCGTAAACAGGAACTGATTGAAAAGTTCGGAAGAACAGAAGGCGACACAGGATCACCCGAAGTACAGATCGCAATCCTCACAGCAAGGATCAATGACCTTCAGGGACATTTCAAAGAGAATCCCAAGGATCATCATTCCAGAAGAGGACTTCTGAAGATGGTTGGTCAGAGAAGAAATCTCCTTTCCTATCTGAAATCAAAAGATATCGAGAGATACAGAACACTGATCGAGCAGCTTGGTCTGAGAAAGTAGTGATTGATACCATTGTGTTTAAAAAGAGGATGCGGGAGCATCCTCTTTTGTTCTTATATGACCCGGACCTGAGCCCGTAAAGGCAGGACGGAAGACATGAGAGGTGGAGTAGAGTATGAAATATGTTCGGATCATTCTTCTGGTCCTTGCGCTGATTCTGGCAGGGACATGTTTCTTTCAGTGGAGACAGTACAGAAAGCAGCTGGATCTGAGGCGTCAGGGTCTCCTTTATTTCAGTGAGGAGGA